>SMWS01000028.1 GCA_004356685.1 Deltaproteobacteria bacterium | reverse complement strand
TACTTGAATTACTTATTCCCAAATCCAAAAATGTTGGAGATGAAAGCCTGGAGTCTTTTGTTACTAGAAGATTTGGAAAAGAGCTTTTTGAAAATATAGCCCAGCCCCTTATAGGAGGAATTTACACCTCAGATCCCCAAAGGCTCAGCATGAAATCAGCGCTACCCAATATCTATAATCTGGAACACAGATATGGAAGCGTGATAAAAGGTTTTATGAATGAATACAGTAGTGAACAAGAAAGCGGTGCAAGATACAGCCAGTTTGCAACTCTAAAAGATGGGATGCAGACACTAGTCGATGCAATAACTTCTAAAATCCCTGATGAGTCTATTGTTATTAATCAACAAGTAATAGAAATAAGCAAATTCAAAAATAAATGGAGAGTCAAAACTGAAAAGGATAAGGAATACAAAGCTGATGGAATTATCTTAGCTACACATTCTTATACTTCAGCAAAAATATTAAAATCACTAGACCCAATGTTATCCGATGAGCTTTCAAAGATAGAATTTGCCTCATCAGCGATAGTAATTCTTGTTTATAGAATGGAAGATATTAGAAGTAAAATCAATGGTTTTGGCTTTGTAGTACCCGCTAAAGAAAATTTAAATATTATTGCCTGTTCATTCAGCAGTGAAAAATTTGAAGGAAGAGCGCCAAGCGATACAATACTCCTTCGCTGTTTTGTAGGCGGCGCTCTAAATGAGGATTTTCTTAATAATGATGACCAAGAGATTATCAGTACCGTCAAAGATGAGCTTAATCAGATTTTATATATAAATAGTGAACCACAGTTTAGTCATCTTAAACGATATCCAGGTTCAATGCCTCAATATAATGTCGGACATTCTGAAATACTATCAAATATTAACAAACTCATTTCCAAGCATTTAAATCTGGAGCTTGCAGGAAATTCATATGAAGGTGTAGGAATACCAGACTGTATAAGATCAGGGGAAATGGCTGCTGAGAATATTTGTAATAATATTTCTTCAAAATAAAGCTATACTTATAGCAATGTATAAGACATTACTATCGGTATTTTTTATAATTACTCTAGCAGTGTTTTTAACAAGCTGCGTTCCATATAGCTATCAAGATATGACACAAGCAGAACTTAACTATAAAGACTGCTTAAAATGGGCTAAAAAAAATAAAGAATTTTGTGATAACCTAAAATATGAGTATCAAATAAAAGCCGAGGACTATGCCAAAGACGCAGAAGATTTTTGGTACATTATGGGACTAGAGACCGAAAACGAAAAAATTATTAATCAGTATAGATAAAATTAAGTCATCCCCTTTTCCGGCTTTTTAAAAAACCTGGTAAAGACTTTCTTCCAAATAAAATAAAACGGCCCCAAGACAAACAAGAATGCTACAATCGGAATAAATATGGCTGCTATATATAGCAGCGTTGAACCACCTGCTTCTATTGTGGAAAGAAGCGGATTGCCCAGTCCACCTGTAGTTGCAGATGAAGTTAGTCTGGTAATTGTGGTTAAGCTTTGGACTGAGACGGCCACACCACCACCTGCTATTATCGCCAGAGCCCACTGAAGGTAAGGACTGAAGTCAGAAACCATTGACGCCATAACTAACCTGCTATAAAAGAGGCTGGAGTTGCGACCGAATCGAGTAGATTATCAAGAAACGGCACATAATAAGCCCCGATTTCCAAAATTGTTGCAACTAAAAAAGTAGCAACCGCAACCTCAGTGCCAATCCATTCAAATCCAGGAGAAAGTGCTAAATGCCCTGAATTTGCGGCAACACTGATTACTAGAAATGGAACAAATATCCTGAATCCACAAGCTGCAGCCAGGCCAATTCCTATTAAAATTGCGAGAACAGGTTCCACTTATATTCTCCTTTCAAAATGTTTTATATAATTTCAACTGACAAAATGAATTTTTGTTTGAAAAAAAACCCTTGATTACTATTTCGCTTTACTATATAATTAAAAAAAGTTATTTAAATTAAAGTAGTTATGTGTTATAGTTAAAGTTAAGCTTCATAGAATACATGAATTTATATAGTAGTTAGCTAAAAAAAAGATGAATGAAGTAAAGATGAAACCATATATAAGTGTATTAGTGATTGTTCAGCTTATATTTATGTTGCAACTATTTGTAGATAAAGCCAGGGCTGCAGACGAATACTCTTTGACACCAGCCCAGAAGCATTTTACATCTATACTGCGTGGGCTTCCGGGTATTCTTAGCGTTACTTGGGAAACACCTATATCACTTTGGATTAAGACTTCTTCAAGGGCTGTGGGATCTCCACCAAATATCAAGAAAGCCCAAAGCCTTGCTAAGACACTTGCTGAAAGAGGCAAAACAGCACTAAGGCAGCCTTTATGTGTACACATTTATCAAAAAAGAAATAAAGAACTAGCAAAATCTTGTGTATTTTTCTAACAGGAGAGAGAAACGATGAAATTAATTAGTTGTAAATTTACTTTATTAATATTAGCAGTGACATTTGTTTCCTGTCATGGACATTTTGCGGTTGATGCGCCAAGAGCTGGTAAATACAAAAATGTGGTCGTTAACTTCGATAAGGGTTATGATGAAGTTTGGTCGGCTGCCTTAACATCGCTTGATAATGCAAACTGGGACATCAAAAAAGCGGATAAGGAAAAGGGTGAAATTCACCTGCAGCCATCCTATGTATATACACCTGAATTTGATGTTTTAAGCAGAATCTATGTCGAG
Organism: Deltaproteobacteria bacterium; assembly: GCA_004356685.1. GTDB lineage: Bacteria > Desulfobacterota_D > UBA1144 > Nemesobacterales > N074bin48 > N074bin48. The sequence continues at coordinate 9,858 of SMWS01000028.1, read as the reverse complement.
CCAGCAAATCGCGAAATAGAAGAATCTTTTATAAAACCCTATCTCAGATCTATTTCTTATTATGAAAAGACTACCGAAATGGACCCTAAATTTGTAAGGGAGACATTAAACTTAAAGTTTACTCCTGTAAGTGATAATCAAACCCAGATGAAGGCTAACTTTAAAGTAGAGCCATATTATAGCTATAAGGTAGGTTATATTGGAAGTGTTAGATCAAACGGAGAGTTTGAAAAGAGTTTATTTGCTGATATGAATGAAGTATTACACCCACCTATGATAGCTTCCCCACCCCCACCGCCACAACCAGACGACTTAGACCTTAACCTGAAAGTCATATTCTTTGATTTTAACAAATTTGAGATAAGAGATGACGCAAAACCAATACTGAGGGAAAATGCTCAAATCATAAAGGATAATCCTGATGTTACTTTTCTTATAGAATCATTTGCGGATATCAGGGGTACAGAGCAATATAATCACAGGCTGGCTCAAAACAGAGCCTATGTGACAAGACAATATCTAATAGAACAGGGAGTTCAAAGGGATAGAATACTTTCAGTCGGCAGAGGCGAGACAGATATGTATGGAGCCGATAAAACTAAAGAAATCTATCAACTCAACAGAAGATCGAGGCTTAGCCATACAAGGGCATTGGATTTAAGCAAATATTTCACTAAATCTGCACAGTAATCTCACTTTACTATTTAACAAATTAATATTTAGTTATAGTATGTTAAAAATGTACTATGACTAAAATAAAAATTTGCGGGATTACAAACTTCAGAGACGCTGCAAAAAGCCTGGACTACGGAGCAGATGCTTTAGGCTTTATCTTTTATAAAAAAAGTAAAAGATATATAGACCCCCAGCAAGCTCAGAAAATCATCAAAGAATTGCCGCCTTTTGTATCTAAAGTAGCCGTATTTGTAGACTGCCATTTTAGACAGATAACAAAAATCACAAACGAATTATTTATAAATACAATTCAGCTACACGGCAGTGAAACCCCAGAATTTTGCGCCAGGTTCAGCTATCCTGTAATAAAGGCTTTAAGAATTAATGATTCAATCGATATACTGCAAGTTGATTCTTTTGCCACTCAGACTATTCTTTTCGATACTTATTCTGAAACTGATTATGGTGGTACGGGAAAAAGTTTCAATTGGAAATTACTTGAAAAATTAAATACAGATAAAAAGATTATACTCTCAGGGGGCCTGAATCCTGATAATATTGAAATAGCAATAACAACAGTAAGACCCTACGGCGTAGATGTAAGCTCAGGGGTTGAAAAATCACCCGGTATTAAAGATCATAAAAAAATTAAAAAATTAATTGAGGCAGTTAAAAATGCAGACTAATTATAAATTTCCTGACGATCTTGGACACTTTGGACAATTTGGCGGAAGATATGTATCAGAAACGCTTATCCCTGCCCTTTTAGAACTAGAAAAATCATACATAGAAATAAAGAACGACAAAGGCTTTCAGAAAGAGGTAAGCCACTACCTGAGTGAATATGTTGGAAGACCTACCCCGCTTTACTTTGCAAGGAGCATGACGGAGAAGCTTGGCGGGGCAAAAATATATCTTAAGCGAGAAGACTTGGCTCATACCGGTGCTCATAAAATCAATAATACAATCGGCCAGGGGCTGCTAGCAGCAAAAATGAATAAAAAGAGGGTAATTGCTGAAACTGGTGCGGGTCAGCATGGAGTAGCAACAGCAACTGTTGCCGCACTGTTGGACATGGAATGCGAAGTATATATGGGTTTAGAGGATACAAGAAGACAGTCGCTTAATGTTTTTAGAATGAAGCTTTTGGGGGCAAATGTAAAAGGGGTTTCCTCGGGAACTCAAACACTGAAAGACGCGATGAACGAAGCAATGAGAGACTGGGTTACAAATGTAAGAGATACTTTTTATATTATAGGCAGTGTCGCCGGACCACATCCATACCCAATGATGGTTAGAGATTTTCAATCTGTGATAGGACATGAAGCAAAAAAACAGATTATCAAGAATGAGGGTAAATTGCCCGATCTTCTTGTGGCATGTGTAGGGGGAGGATCTAACGCAATGGGGCTTTTCTTCCCTTTCATACAAGACAGAGATGTAAAAAAAATAGGTGTGGAAGCAGCAGGCGAAGGAATTGATACAAACAGACACTCGGCAAGCATCAGCAAAGGTAGAGTGGGAGTACTTCATGGCTCTAAAACTTATGTGCTCCAGGATGAAAATGGTCTTGTAAAAGGGGCTCATTCAATTGCAGCAGGGCTTGATTATCCGGGAGTAGGTCCAGAACACTCTTTTTTAAATGACGAGGGACTCATCTCTTATACATCTGTAAATGATACTGAAGCGCTTGATGCTTTTAAATACCTTTCTGAGGTTGAGGGTATCATTCCTGCATTAGAAACTTCACATGCTGTAGCACATGTTATTAAAATTGCTCCCAAGATGCCTAAAGACTCTGTAATAGTAATCTGCCTTTCTGGTAGAGGCGACAAAGACATACTAAGCGTTAATGAATATTTCGAGAAAGATGAAAAAATGCACCAGTAAAACATTTAATTTCGAATATTGACTTAGTTTCTTTTACAGTTAGATTTACCCCCTCCTTAAAAGTTATCAATAACTAAATACTATTATTTGGCACTCTTTTTGCCTAAATTTCAAGAATCTTTTTGCCTCTAAATAAACATTCAATAATGCGAATCAAATCAAAATTTAATGAGCTGAACGAAAAGAAAAAAGCTGCTTTAGTTACATTTATAACTGCAGGAGATCCAAGCCTGAAAGATACTAAAGATATTGTCCTAAAGCTCGAAAGCAGTGGAGCAGATATTATAGAACTTGGAATTCCCTTTTCTGATCCTATGGCTGACGGGCCTGCGATACAGCTTGCCTCGGAAAGAGCTATAAAAAGCGGTGCAACCCTTACTAAAATACTTAAACTAGTAAAAGCAATAAGAAAGCAAACGCAAATCCCTATTATTTTATTTGGCTATTACAATCCTTTTTTTATTTACGGGCTTGATAGGTTTGCAAAAGATGCAAAAAAAGCAGGGGTTGATGGCGTTTTGGTTGTAGATCTACCCCCTGAAGAATCATATGAATTTAAAAGATCTCTTAATAAAGAAAACTTAGATTTAGTATTTCTATTAGCGCCAACAAGCACTTCAGATCGTATTAAACTTGTATCAAAAAATTGTTCGGGTTTTATTTACCTAGTTTCGGTAACTGGAGTTACAGGGCAGAGGCCAAATATGAATTATTCTTTACAGCCCCTAATATCTGAAATCAGGAAGTATTCCGACCTGCCAATAGGAATTGGATTCGGTGTATCGAGCTCCAAACAAGCCGAAGAAATATCAAATATTGCTGATGCAGTTATAGTAGGCAGCGCTCTTGTTAGGATTATTGAAAAAAATGGTAATAATATAGATACTGTTTTAAAAGAGATGGGGGATTTCACTAAACAACTCAGTAAAGCCTGTTACCGGGTTTAATACAACTTTTGACTCTAAAAATTATGCAGCAAGAACTTGCAAGATATCTTTTTATTGGTGAATTTGACTCTGTTTTAATGGGTTTATATTCAAAAAGAGGCGAAGTAATATGGGTAAGTTCTTTAGAAGAAGCTTTAAATCAAACTGGCAACTTCTCTATTATTGTGATCGAAAAGAACTGCTTTAACGAAAGTATCTCAGGCGATTTAACCATTCATTACCCGCAGACTCCTATTATTGTAAGCAATGGAGATAAACCAGAAGAATCATATCCCAATGTTAGATTTGTTCCATTCCATTCCATTCTTACAAATGAGCTTGCAAGAGAAGAGATGCTTGCAAGAACTGAACTTAGGGTTGGGCAACTTAGAAAAACACATATTGAAGCTAAAAAACTACTGATTCTAGTTCATGATCATCCCGATCCTGATTCTATTGCAAGCGCTTTAGCACTGAGAGTACTCCTAAAAAGAAATCGTCAAACAGCAATCATCGGTCATTTTGGTGAAAAGATTTCGAGACCTGAAAATGTGGCAATGATTGACTTTTTAGAAATTGAGCTGGAAAATCTCAAACCCGAAAATTTATCGGAGTTTGATTCTATTGCAATGGTAGACGTTCAACCGCCTTTTTTTGGGAATATCCTATCCAAAATAAAAGTAGGCTCGGTAATTGATCATCACCCACAGGTAGCAAATTATGATGTTAACTTTTCAGAGATTAAAACAGAAGAAGGGGCAACCTCTACAATTCTTACTAAATATCTAAGAGCAGCCCAGGTAGATATCTCTGAGAGGCTTGCAACGGCTCTTCTTTATGGAATAAAGACCGATACAGTATCACTAAACCGCGATGCAAATCCAGACGATATCGAGGCTTTCACTTATTTGTATCCAAATGCAAACCTTGGGCTTTTGAGAAGAATCGAAAGAGCCGAGATTCCTCCTGCAGAGGTTAAATGTTTTGGGCAGGCACTTGCTGATCATTGGATATCAAATAATGTTTTTTTTGTAAATCTGGGAAGAGTAAAAAGGGAATACCTAATACCAAAAATGGCGGATCTAGGCATGCAGGTCAAAGGTGTTGAATGGTCTGTAGCTTTTGGAATATTGGGCAACTCTCATCTTATAATATCCGTTAGAAACGTAGGATATATTAAGAGTGCCGGAAGGCTTGTAAGAGAAATGTTTCAGGATTTTGGCAGTGCAGGTGGGCACAGGTCAGCTGCAAAAGCGGTTATACCTCTTTCTAAAATGAGAAAAATCCTTGGAAGAGCCACTCAAATTCATATCAAAAAATGGGTTACAAAACAATTTGCAGAAGCTTTAAAAGAAAATTCAGATTCTGACAAAGATAAATAATCCTTCATATTGGCATTTAGATATCCTATATAATTTACTGTAATCATTATATTTATAGCTTAATTTAATACTTCAACTTTATCATATAAATGATATTATTATTACCGAAAAAGTGTTTAATTCATAAAATTAATTAAAATGTCCGATAATATTCCAACTAAAGATCAAATCTCTAAATTGTTATCATTTTTACAAAACAATAATAAAAAAGTATTTTCTACAGTGCTAAGAGCATTTTTATTAGCGATACTAATACTTTCAATTTATACATCTGTTTCATTATGGAAAAAGCTTCATAAAAAGAACTTCAACCATGTTTTATTGAACGGAAGTATTATCAGCCAAAAAGAAGAGATAGCATCTCTGCAAAATCAGATTTATAAAAGCGAGCTGCTGCTAACTAATCTAAATGAAATTGTACTAAATCAATATGATATTTTAGAATTTCTGCAAACCACAAACTTAACTTCTGTAACTCTCAAAAATTACCAAAATAATTTAGTAGTTCAGGGAAAAATCTTTTTAGACAAACCAAATAAAAAGGCAGTACTTATAGCAAACGACCTTGATATACTCCCTAAAGGTTATACGTATCAACTCTGGGCTGTGTTTAAAATCAATCCCACGAGCATAGGAACTTTTGGTACGGATGATAATGGAAACGCTATTATGAAAATAGAGTATGTTCCCAACCCTCAAAGGGTTAAGCGATTCATAGTAACTAAAGAACTTGGAAGTGGAAGCCCTGAACCAACCGGGGACATGTATTTGCTTGGAAGTTTATGAAAGTTCTTTACCTTTTCAGCTCTGCTGGCAGATAACGCTTTGTTTCCTCAACAACAACCCTCGATAGCAGTAGCAAGCCAACCAAGTTTGGAAATGCCATAAGCCCGTTCATTATATCTGCAAAAGCCCAGACTATATCGAGTTGTATAACCGCGCCAACTAACACAATAGCAGCAAAAACTAATCTATAGGGTACTACTGCCCTCTCTTTTAGAATATATACTATTGATTTCTCTCCATAATAACTCCATCCCAAGAGTGTCGAATATGCAAAAAACGCCAGGCATACAGATACCAAGTCAGCTCCCAAATTATTCGGTACACTTATTTCAAATGCGTGAGCTGTAAGAGCAGCGCCGGTTTCACCGCTTGACCAATGCCCGGATGAAATAATTACTAACCCGGTAAATGTACAAACAACTATAGTATCGATAAAAGTCTGGCTCATTGATACAAGTGCCTGCCTGACAGGATTTGCAGTTTTTGCTGCAGCAGCAGCTATTGGCGAGCTACCAAGACCTGATTCATTTGAAAAAATTCCCCTGGCTACGCCCATCCTCAGGGTTTGCTGAATTAATGCTCCGGCAAATCCGCCAGAAGCAGCAGTAGGTGTAAATGCATGATGAAAAATAAGGTAAAAAGCATGTGGAATATGTTCAAAATTAATAAATAGAGAAATAGAAGCTCCTATCAAATACAGAATTATCATAAATGGGACAATAGCACTCGTTACTTTTGCTATACTCTTAATTCCGCCTATAATCACTAAACCTGTTGCTACACTGAGGACTATGCCTGTTATCCATGGAGATACTCCAAAAGCAGATTCAAGTGCATGTGCAACAGAGTTAGACTGAACCATATTGCCAATTCCAAACGCGGCAACAGAGGCAAATAATGCAAATAAATAACCAAGCCATTTTATCCCTAATCCCTTGGAAATATAGTACATCGGCCCGCCGCTCATATTTCCAAATTTGTCCTTTTCCCTGTATTTTATTGCCAAGACAGCTTCAGAGTATTTAGTTGCCATTCCAACTAGTCCTGTAATCCACATCCAAAAAAGCGCTCCGGGTCCTCCAAGAGCAATAGCGGTAGCAACACCAGCTATATTTCCAACACCTACGGTTGCAGAGAGAGCCGTCATTAAAGCCTGGAAATGAGAAATGTCACCTTCTGATTGTTCATCCTCTTTTCCTTTGGTAAAAGCTAATAGCAAAGATGGTATAAGTGCTCTAAACTGAATACCTCTTAAAATAATGGTCAGATATATGCCGGTTCCAAGGAGTAATACTATTAAGGGCAATCCCCACACATAACTACTGATTTGATTCAATACTGCTAAAATCTGATTTTGCATATATTAGCTCTTTAAATAATAAAATTGGATTGATTATAACAAGAATTTAAATAAAGATTCAACTAAAGTTTTTTAAAAGCTTGAATATAAATATGTAGTAAAGAGTTCAAAATTAAAGCGGTATTTTAAAAACTGAGTTTGTCTGTAAATACAGCCTAAGCAATTTATAGTAATGCCTCGAAAACCAGATGATTATTTGTATCTTGATCTGGATTTGTATAACCTAAGCAATTCTTCGCTGGAATTTGTAAATTTAACTCCCATCAATGTATGCATTCCAGGAGGGTTAGACACCCAAATAACCTTACCTTCTACATCAATGGGGTCTCCTGTTGCACGATTTATCTTTATTGTTATATTGGAATTGGTAGGTAACCCTTTTTCTGCAGAAATGGACATTCCATCAGGCGAAAGATTGCGGGAATATCCATCATGTATCGGCGTATCCTCCCCGAACTTTAATTTTTCTTTAATGTCTATCCTCGGATATACTCTTTTATCTTTTTTTGACATAACTTACCTATATTATTTAAATAAAACATATCATTATAATGATTATCAAAAGAAAATCTATTAGACTCAAGTCTCCTGTGTTATATGAAAATTGTTTTGATGTCTTTGGTAATATCAAATTGATAGAAATTAGAAATATTGAAAGCATCTGATAATATTTGTCTAAATGTGTGTGGTCAGAGGTTAAAAAATGATTAAATCTGATTATCAAATAATGTAAAATCAGTTATTTTATATTACAAACGCATCTTTATGAAGATATTAACAGTAATAACTACCTCTTTATTTCTTTATCTATTATTAATCAGTAATTCATACGGACAGCTTTGTAAAAACTGGGGTCAGCCCATAACGTTAGGCACTTTGGATCATAAAATTATTGCTGAAGCAAGCGGTATAGCCGTCTCTCAATTAAGTAACAACAGATTATACCATGTAAACGATTCTGGAAACGGTTCATATTTCTATTCTACTTATATGGATGGCAGTAATACAAAATCTATTTCAATTAAAGGGTTTGATTCTTCCAAAGCTGATTTTGAAGATATGACAATTGGCCCATGCTACTTAAAGACCTGCCTTTTTATTGGTGATATAGGCGATAACAACAAAGCCAGAGATCATATCAAAATATTAGTCATAGAAGAAAAGGAAAATTATAAATCAAATGTAAAGCCGATTAAAATAGTTAAGTTGATTTATCCGGATCACCCACATGATGCTGAAGCTTTAGCTATACATCCAAATGGAGATTTATATATCCTAACTAAAGAAGCTAATTATAAACGAAATAAATCTTTTCCAGCTAAACTTTTTAAAATAGAACGAGAAAAATGGGAAAACTCTACTTCTGCCCTACTTATGCTTGATTTAATTGGAACATTAAATATTGAATCTATAAATAAAACTTCTACAGGATTTTTCGATAATATTATAACTTCTTTTGATATTGCATCTAATGGGATAAAGTTTGTAATATTAACATACCAAAATGCCTATGAATTTAATATAGATTTATCAAAATCCAACACTAATACTTTTAACAAATTAATCAAAGATAAGGATTTCAATATTGCCGAATTAAAAAGACTACCCCAGCAGGAAAGTATCACCTATCTACCTGATTCTAAAAGTTTAATATATAACTCGGAATACGTTGGAATAAAACCTAAACTTGTTCAGATTAATTGCTTAGAATAGCTCTTTTAGTAGAACATGCAAAATCGCAATTTCTGAAGATTTTTTTAAAAGAATCTATGGATATTTGTATATGCCATGACATTTCAGAACAGTTTTAAATTATGCTTCAGAGCCTTTCTTGGTTTTTAATCTAATTACGGCATAGATACCTATTATAAGTGCAGTAAATATAAGACCCCATTCATTTAGCGTTGGAACTATAACTATAGGACCTTGAGGAATATCAGGACATAAATCTCCGCATAACTCATTTGCTTCATCCACACATATATATCATCCTATTCAAATATGCAGCAATATGGATCTATTTCACAAATCGTTTGCGAACATTCAAGATTCTCACATGCTGTTGAGGAGTGTTCAGTGCAGCAGTCTTCATTCCCCTGAGTATCAGGTATACATGTATCAGGTTAGCAAGACAACTCATCAGACCAACCAAACCCCAGGTCTCCTGATAATACACACTCGTCTAAACTCAGTTCTTCACATATCCCAAGTTCACTGTTTAGACAACATGCTCCAATTGTCTCAGGAGGAGGTATATCACCAGCTTTTAATTCGTTAAGAGAAACAAAAAGGAATAAAAAGGAAACCAATAGAAAGCAACCATAATTAGTCATATTCACTATTCCTCCTATAATTAACTTAGTTGTGCTGATTTTATAATTTCTAAAAATTATTATCAAGTACTTTTTATAGATGTTTTGAAGAAAATATGTTTATATCCGAATTGATTTCAAAAATTAATATAATATTTAAACAGATATTTGGTAGAGCTTTGGTAAATATTAAAGGTTTAAGATTTCATGATCTAAGACATACATCCGCAACTAGGATGATTGAGAGTGGTACTAATATAGTAGCTGTTAGTCGCATACTAGGACATGCAGATTTAAAAACTACAGTGAGGTATGCTCATCTTGAAGATTCGCTTAAGGATGCGGTAGAAAAGTTAGTTAATACTGATCTAAAATAAAAACCCACAACCAAAGGGTTAGCTCTGATTGTGGGCTTGTGTTGCTATCAATCCACATTTAAGCATCTACAATCACCACTTGAACTATTACAGAAAAAACCAATATGATACAGATCGCTTGATTCTGATCAAAAATCTGAAAAAAAAATC
>SMWS01000027.1 GCA_004356685.1 Deltaproteobacteria bacterium | reverse complement strand
TCGAAATTACTCCCTCTACGGTAATTACTTCTCTATGAAATTTATCAGGGTCGGAGACTACTTGTTTAATAGTTAAGTCAGTTTTTTCAATGGGACCAATGTCGGTATAGGACTTGTATTTAGTCTCTTCAGAAAAAGATGTAAAAGGACTTAATAATAATGCGAGTACAAATCCTATTAATAATAATTTTTGCTTAGTCATAATTAACCCTTTGTATCTGTTTTTATATTAACTATAACTAAATATAACTGCCAGGGTTACATTAAATAAATTTGAGAAAACAATTTTTTTAGCTAGCAAACTAAAATCACTTTTTATATTTATTGAAAATGAATTGATCCAATGACCATTTGCCTGATCCTTTTATTAATACTATCAGCGATAGGCCTATAACGAGTAAATGATACTCATATCCTTGTCCGGCTTGATTTCCAAACCAATTGATAAAAAGCCCGTACTGCATGTGAACCATAAAAATTGCACCGAGCATAATTAGTATTAGACCAAGTGCTGAAATTCTGCCCAGCAGACCAATTATTAACAAAAAAGCTCCGATGGATTCGCCGCTTATAATTAGAAATCCAATAATTTTAGGGATTCCTATGGTAGTAAAGAAATTAAGAGTAGCGCTAAACCCATAGCCTCCATACAATCCTAATAGTTTTTGCAGACCGTGGGGCAGTATTATTATTCCGGTAGTAATTCTTGCTATTAAACTTCCTAAATCTTGTGGATCTGTTTTAAATAATTTGTATATCATATTACCCTCCTTCTATTTTGTTTTTTAGAAACTTATAAATGAAATATTTACGAATTTAGTTGTCTGTTTCGATAGGAAGACCTGAATCGACCCATTCTTTTTTGCCTTCTTTATAAATAAATAGGTTTTCATATCCCAATTCATTCAATGTAGTGGCAGCCTTTGTGGAGTTTTCACAATCACTGCTTGCACAATAAACCACAATCTTGTTGCTTTTATTTGTAAGAAGTGAAGGAGCTTTTTCTGTTACCTCTGTATAATCAATCTGAACTGCTCCTGGAAGATGCGCTTCATTAAAATATTTTTCGGGCAATGCTTCCACCAATATCATGGGCTGCGATTTATCCAAAAGACCTATAATTTCTTCTTTGTTAATTTTACTTATCATTTTCTACCTCCTGCAAAAATAGTAGTTGCATATGCAACTAACTATATTGTACGTACTATTGTTGTAATTGCAACAATATAATTTAAAATATAAATATGAGACAAAAACTTTCAGTTATTGAGACAAGGGCCTGGATCGGGTTTGTTAAATCTCAGCAGAGTGTTCTGGAAATAGTAGATAATAAGTTTAAAGCCGGCGGTTTTCCACCACTATCGTGGTATGATCTTTTATTGGAGCTTGAAAAAGCAAAGGGTGGCAGGCTGCGGCAAAAAGAGTTGGGAGAACTTATTCTTCTTAGTAAATACAACGTATCCAGACTTCTAGACCGTCTGGAAAAGCAGGGTTTTATAAAACGTGAACCGTGCGAGGAAGATACAAGAGGGGTATTTGCTGTGATAACACCCAAGGGTAAAAAACTTAGAAACAAAATGTGGCCAGTATATTACGGTTCGATAAAAGAAAATTTCCTTTCTAAATTTAACGAAAAAGAACTAAAGCAGATAATTTGGCTTAGTGAAAGACTGGTGCAGTTTCAAATTAGCCGTTTTGAGTGAACTTAAGAGAGTCTATACTTTCAGGTTTGTACTCTATCTTTTTGTTCTGATAATCAAAAATCAATTCTTTGTAATGGTTTATCTCAAACATATTGCCCGAAAATTCCCTTAGATATTTAAGTGTGATATCAATGTCTTTCCTGCTGAAGCTTAAATGAATAAATTTTCCTCCTTCGGGCGATTCGCCAATATAATTTTGTGCAATATCTATTGGTCCAAAAGATTCAATATCCTCTCTGTTCTTGATAAATATGATGAAATCATTACGCGACCATCCTTTTCCATTTTCATGTTTAGTAACTAGTTTGTTTGTAAGCAAAATCATTAATACATTTTCCCACTCATAAAACATCTCTTTGACACCGACGGTATCCTTAAATATTGTGAGGCCCTTATAATTAGCTCTTAGTATATCTCTACCTTTGTGCTTTAGAGATTTGTACGACATAGCAACTAGGCAAAATATAGAAAATAGAATTAGTAAATATCCCACATATTCAAAGAGGTTATCGTTATTTTTGGCACCTTTCACAAAAATCCATCCCATAAATGAAGTCAGAGTACATACAAAAATAAGTTTTAACATTATACTCAGAAATGTTTTCTTAATTACAAAAGTGTCCCCGTCTAAATATGATTTAGTTAGCATTAATCTGTTGACGATAAATATTTATTTATAACAGAAAGAAAAAGTAATATAAAATACTGACTTTGAAAATACATAAATATAGATTAAAGTTCAAACTATAACATTACGAGAGGTGGGCTATGTTTAGAATATTGTTGTGTGGACTTTTTATTGTTTTAGCATCCTGTGGGAGCAAACAGGTCGAAGCTCCAAAGGAAGAGCCAAGAAGTGAAGAGCCAAAACTGGGTACTGTAAACTTTCCTGCTTCGTGCAGCGAAGAAGCAAATAAGCATATAATCCGCGGGGTAGCACTGCTTCATCATATGACATATGGAGGCTCAAATAAAGAATTTCAGACTGCCACTACACTCGATCCACAGTGTGCCATCGGTTACTGGGGTCAGGCAATGACAGGTATTCACCCTTTATGGTCAGATAAACCAACGCAGCAGACTTTTAACACAGGAAAAAGTTTGTTGGATAAAGCGCTACTTTCTGCAAATAAAACAGAGCGAGAAAATGATTATATTGCAGCTGCGCTGCAATATTACACCCCCGGATGGACTACGGATGAAAAAGCAAACCTAAAGAGTTTTGAGAAAGGATGGGAAGCCGTATATATGAAGTATCCAGATGATCTGGAGGCAAGAAGCTTTTATGCCCTTTCTTATCTTGCCGGTGCTGATCCTCAGGATAAGTCTTATGAGATACAGTTGCGTACAGGGCAGCTCTTAGAAAGAGTACTCTATGAAGTTCCAAATCATCCGGGAGCCCATCATTATACTATTCATGCATTTGACTATCCTCCGCTTGCTGAAAAAGCATTAAAAGTAGCCTATAATTATGGAAATATAGCTCCAGACATTCCCCATGCACTTCATATGCCTACTCACATTTTTACCAGACTTGGGCTTTGGGATGATTCAATAGAAATGAACAAAAGGTCTGCAGCTGCGGCCCTTAAGCATCCGGCAAGTGGCGCGATATCCCTTCATTATCTACATGCACTCGATTATCTTGCTTACTCTTACCTTCAAAAAGGGCAGGATTTAAAAGCCCAAGATGTACTAAACGAAATAGTATCACTGCAGGGGTCAATTCAAAAACACGTTGTAAGTTCATATACACTTGCGTCGGTATCAGCTCGTATAGCGCTAGAGCGTCATAACTGGGAAAAAGCATCTCGGGTAAAAGCTATAGAGCCTGGCAATTATCCACTTAGAAGCCACCCCGCAATGTTTGCCATCACTCATTTTGCAAGGGCTATGGGGGCTGCTAATTCTGGTAAAGATGAAATTGCAAAACAAGAAATTGCAATTCTGGATGAACTAAAAAATAAAGAGGCCAAGAGCTCAGCATACTGGGCTAAGCAGATTGAGATACAACTGCTTTGCGCTGTAGCATGGCTTACATATAATCAAGGTCTTCAGACACAGGGTCTAAATGTAATGAAAAAAGCTGCCGATCTTGAATCTACCACTGATAAGCATCCGATTACTCCTGGTGAAATACTGCCAGCTCGCGAGTTATATGGTGATATGCTTTTTGAGTCTAAAAGTTATGCTGATGCACTTAAACAGTATGAAAAAGCACTTATACGCAGCCCAAACAGATTTAACAGCCTCTATGGTGCAGCACGCGCGGCGGAGCTTGCAGGAGATGTTGGGAAAGCCCAGTGGTATTATTCTAAATTTGTGGAGCTTACAAAAGAAGCGGAAATCGGATTAGATAAAATTGAAAACGCTAAATCATATTTAGCTTCTTTGCAAAAAGAAGTATCTAAATAAACCTGAGAAATTTAAGGGGTATGTAATTTACATACACCTTAATTAAATTTTATAATTTCCTTCAGTAGTTGCTTCAATGAGTTTATCAAGACTTAGTTTGCTTGGCCTTTCGGCCAGACAAACACCACTGAAATCAGGCCAGGTCGAAGCGGTCAAGATTCATCACCTTAGTCCACGCCGCCACAAAGCCCTGCGTAAACCGTTCTTGAGAGTCCTCACATCCGTAGACTTCAGCGAGAGCCCGGAGTTCTGAGTTAGAACCGAAGATGAGATCGATACGGGTACCGGTCCACTTGAGTTCGCCTGTCGTACGATCACGACCTTCAAACAATTCTTCGGCCTCCGAAGTCGCCTTCCACGTCGTACCCAAATCGAGCAGGTTGACGAAGAAGTCATTGGTCAGCACCTCTGGACGTTTAGTGAAGACGCCATGCTGGGACTGATCGAAGTTCGTGTTAAGTACACGCATGCCGCCAACGAGAACAGTCATCTCAGGAGCGGTTAGCGTCAACAGCTGCGCCCTGTCAACCAACATTTCCTCTGCCGATACGGTGTATTGGGTCTTCAAGTAGTTGCGGAATCCGTCTGCAGCCGGCTCGAGGACGGCAAAGGATTCCACATCGGTTTGCTCTTGCGACGCATCGGCACGTCCCGGTGTAAAGGGCACCGTCACATCGTGACCGGCATTGTTCGCCGCCTGCTCGATGCCTGCGCATCCGCCCAGAACAATCAAGTCAGCGAGTGAAACCATCTTACCCCCGGTCTGGGTGTTGTTGAACTCTTTTTGGATGCCATCAAGCGTCTCCAGCACTGTCGCTAATTGGGCCGGATTGTTGACTTTCCAATCCTTCTGCGGCGCAAGGCGAATACGTGCACCATTCGCGCCACCGCGTTTATCGGAGCCACGGAACGTTGATGCTGACGCCCACGCTGTGGATACCAGCCCAGACACAGACAGTCCTGAGGCAAGGATCTTGCCCTTCAGTGCAGTGATGTCCTGATCGTCAATTAGTTCATGTGTAACGGTTGGGATAGGGTCTTGCCAGATCAGCTCTTCCGCTGGCACCTCCGGTCCGAGATAGCGCGTGCGTGGACCCATATCGCGGTGCGTAAGCTTGAACCACGCCCGGGCGAATGCGTCTTCTAACTGATCTGGGTTCTCGTAAAAGCGTCTTGAAATTGGCTCATAGATAGGGTCCATCCGCAAGGAGAGGTCTGTCGTAAGCATGAATGGTGCGTGACTCTTTGACGGGTCGTGTGCATCCGGCACTGTACCGGCGCCTGCTCCGTCCTTCGGTTTCCACTGATGCGCACCGGCTGGGCTCTTTGTTAGCTCCCATTGGTAACCGAACAGGTTCTCTAAGAAGTTGTTGCTCCACTTTGTGGGCGTCGTGGACCATGTGCCCTCGAGGCCGCTGGTAATAGTGTTGCCTGCATTGCCGCCGCTACCCAACGTGTTTTTCCAGCCGAGTCCTTGCTCCTCAATACTCGCACCTGCGGGTTCTGGACCAACATACTGGGTTGGATCGGCGGCTCCATGGGTTTTGCCGAATGCGTGTCCGCCAGCAATAAGAGCTACAGTCTCTTCGTCATTCATAGCCATGCGGCCGAAGGTCTCGCGAATGTCATGGGCTGCCGCGAGCGGATCAGGATTTCCGTTTGGACCTTCCGGATTCACGTAGATAAGGCCCATCTGAACGGCGCCGAGGGGATTTTCGAGTTCCCGGTCACCGGTGTAACGCTTGTCTCCAAGCCACTGCGCTTCAGAACCCCAATAGATGTCTTCCTCAGGCTCCCAAACATCCTCACGTCCGCCAGCGAAACCTAATGTCTTGAAGCCCATTGACTCCAGCGCGCAGTTGCCGGCGAGTATTATCAGGTCGGCCCAGGAAATTTTCTTGCCGTATTTCTGTTTGACCGGCCAGAGCAGCAAGCGTGCCTTATCTAGGTTCGCATTGTCAGGCCAACTGTTGAGTGGCGTAAAGCGCTGGGTGCCGGAGCCTCCGCCACCACGGCCGTCGGCTATGCGGTAAGTACCAGCGCTGTGCCACGCCATTCGAATGAAGAGCGGCCCATAGTGACCGTAGTCGGCTGGCCACCAGTCTTGGGACGTGGTCATCAGATCGAAGATGTCTTTTTTCACTGCATCTAGATCGAGGGTCTTGAACTCCTCCGCGTAGTTGAACGTCTCGCCCATCGGATTGGACAAAGAAGAGTATTGGCGGAGGATGTTCAGCTTCAACTGATTTGGCCACCAGTCTCGGTTTGAAGTGCCACCGCCAGCGCTTTGCTTTGGCACTCCACCCGTAAACGGGCACTTGCTTTCAACGTTAGTATTGTTATTTTCCATTTTTATTAGATTTTGATTGGTTAAAAGAACAAATTTATAATAATCCTTTTTAAAAGTTAGCTCAGCTTATGACTCTAGTCAACTCCAATATTCGATCAATTTACAGAAATATGGTTCATTTAAAAAGCTACCAGAGCATCCGAAGGCTCCGGAACCTTTTGCATGTACCACCCTTTCTCTGTTAAATGTTGCCATTTTTTCAAGTAATTGATAATCCTGCATCAAAAGGGGCCGCGGGGACCAACAGTCAGTGAGTTCTGGTTATCAGCAATTGGGTTTCCATGAGCAGTGGTTAATGTCTTTTTCTTGCCCATTGTATTTTCTCCTCTAATATTAATTTTAAATAATATTAAACTCTATGATATAGTTATCAAATACATGTAATAAATTAATTTAAATTATTTTTATGAACCATCCCTTAAGAAAAACTAAAATTATATGTACCATAGGCCCTGCAACCAGCAGTTATGAAATGTTAGAAAAAATGTATCATGCCGGGATGAATGTTGTGCGCCTGAATATGTCGCACGGGACTCAGGATACTCATAAAAAAGTCATCAGATCTATAAAGAATTTAAATCAAAAAATTAAGGATTCGATACCGGTACTTCTTGATACGCAGGGCCCCGAAATACGAACGGGGAATTTGCAAAATGACTTGCAGTTAGAAGATGGGGATGAGATATCAATATCGGTTCGCCCGGAAAATGTAGAGCAATCTTCATTTCATATAAATTACGAAGATCTGATTAACACTGTAAATGAAGGCGATATGATAACGGTGGATAACGGGCTTATAAACCTGCAAGTCTTAAGGAAAGACAAGGGTACTTTGCAGTGCAAGGTTATTCATGGAGGGATGTTAAAGAGCAAGCGGCACGTAAATCTGCCCGGAATTCGCGTAAACCTTCCCTCTATCACTGAAAAAGATAAAAATGACATACTATTTGGTATAGAGCAGGAGGTTGATTTTATTGCATTATCGTTTGTTAGAGAAGCAAGCGATGTGCTTCAATTAAAAGAGTTGCTGGGAAGCAAGGTAAATAAAATAAAGGTCATATCCAAGATCGAAGACCGCCAGGGAGTGGACAACATTGAAGAAATTATAGATGTATCAGATGCAATTATGGTTGCCAGGGGAGATTTAGGGGTTGAAATGAATATTGAGGAACTACCTAACGTACAGCGCACCATTGTTCGCAAGTGTCATGAAAAAGGCAAACGAGTGATTGTGGCTACACACCTTCTTGAATCTATGATTGAAAATCCCATTCCGACCAGGGCTGAAGTGACAGATGTTGCAAATGCAATATACGAAGAAGTTGATGCAGTAATGCTTTCGGGTGAAACCACAGTTGGTAAATATCCAATACGCTGTATTGAACATCTCGATAAAATTGCAAGGGCATCGGAAAAACTGCCTGGACTTAATTTTAGCAGGAATTTAATAAAAAATAATGACAAACAGCATATAGCTGCTACTGCTGTAGGACATGCCGAAGCTATTAATGCAAAAGGTATAGTGGTAATAACCCGGCGCGGGATAATGGCACAATTTTTAACCAACTGCAGACCTTTTAAATCTTACATATATGCATTCACTAATGATAACAGAACCCGGAGACAGCTATTTTTAAACCGTAGTGTAGTCGCCCATCGCATAAAATTTAGCAAAGAACCGGAAAAAACAATTCAAAATGCTTTTGTAATTTTAAAAATGCGAGAAGGATTCCAATCAGGAGACCGGGTAGTCGTAATATCAGACATAATTGCCGGGTCTGGGATTGACGCTATACAGATAAGGGCAATAAATTAGGGTTGTTTCTGTTAATATAAGATGGCACACTCTAAGAGCCATCTTGAAAGTAGTAAAGTGGGTCGAGCTTAGGTTATTATATTAATGATTTAATTATGATACAAAATATGGTCAACAGGTCTAATTATAAGGCTTTAACTTCAAAAGATCACTGAAAGAAATTCTAAAGTTGCTCCTGCCAAAAACAGACCACGAGATGTTCTAAAGGGTCTGCACACATTTTAGTCTTTCAGGTATTTATCGATAATTTGCTGATAAATTCCTTTCTCATGAATATATTTCAAGCCTTCATTAAAATCATCTCGTACTTGCTGATCTTTAAAACTGACACGAAACTGAGTTTTATCACCAAAAATGTTGTGATAGACAAGATCTTGAATACCGCCGCTTTTATTCGCTAGGTGATGAGTGAACCATAGCATTATGGACTCATCAATAACTATGACCTCTGCGTCCTACTATGACCTCTGCGTCCCGAATGCGATCATACGGCAAAACAGTACAAAGCTGTACTAACCAATATCAAACGTAAGCGATTATTATCATTATATTTTCATTAGTTTTGTAAACCCATCTAAAACAGTGCAAAACCATGCAAAATGGTACTAAATGGACACCTCAGAGTTTTATACTGTATAATCAAACATTGATACATTTCTACATAGAGGGTTTCTACTGCTAAAGTAGTTCGTCATGAGAGATCAATAAGTAATCTTAATTTAATGGAGGGCAATTATGACTGATAAGAAAGCATCGACAGATTATCCGATTCACGACCTTCTTGCGGAACGGTGGAGCCCCTACGGCTTCGAAGACCGGCCGGGTAGCGCAGGCCGACCTCCGTTCTTTGTTTGAGGCGGCTCGCTGGGCAGCGTCCTCCTA
>SMWS01000026.1 GCA_004356685.1 Deltaproteobacteria bacterium | reverse complement strand
TATACATACAACTGTGTTAGACCACATCAGGCACTTGGGTATAAAACACCTTTGCAATTCTTAAAAGATAATGGGATTATTAATAATTATTCAAACCCCTCTGATTTGTCTCATATGTAGTGAACCTATACACTGGGTTGACTTGAAAGCATGATTTTTATATAGTGAAAATATAAGATTTGTTATTAAACAACCGAATGAAAAAAGGGGAGTAGCATACGATAAATATTCAAAAATATTTCTATCACTATTTTTTCAGGTTTATATTATTAGCCTTAATCAGCATTTTTATTTTAATAGCATGCAACCCAACCGTAGTTCGACCGCCTGGTGAACCTGTTCCAGATCCTGATTCTCCTGGAGATCAAGCTGTAAAACCAATGCAATGGATAAACTATGGTGGCGGTGCTGAAGGAGGGATCAAGGTTGTCTGGGGTCCTAATACTGCAGCACCTGGACAACAAATAATAACAACTCATGTTACTCCAAGTAATCCTTTAACTGTTCGTAATGGCATAGCAAGTGGTTTATTATCCGAAATCTTTGAAGAAGTAATTAAGAGGAATAGTCATTTTGATCCTATTTCTGAAACTGACTCCGTGGGATTACAATTAAATTGCAGTGATGATAATGATAGAATTTTAAATACATCCATAATTAGCGAGGGCGGATTACAAACCAATTTTAGCTTTGGTACTCTAAATACCAATGCTACTTTCATAAAATTGTCTAGAATTAATTTGATTCAAGTTGGCAGATGGGTTGTAACTCAATGCAATAAAGACTTTCTTGATTACGCTGATAAAATTGTCAACATAGATATTGCTGGTTTAATCTCTTGTAGAAGATCCGATGGAACTGAATATGAACTAGAAGATAACGAAATATATAAAATTTCGTCTACCTGTGAACATCATCCATTACCTTAACTGTCTTTAGTAATCTGATAATCCAACGTTTAGTTTTATATAATATAATTATTCATCCGTATCCAAAAACACATCAAAAGTTTCCAGATGACTCTGATTTGAAAATGCCTGTTTTGGCAGAGTACCGCTTTTTGCATGACCTTTTATAAACGCATCTGAATTTACCCAGTTATTAAAATCCTCTTCAGATTTCCAGAAAGTCATAATCACATAGGGCTGTTCAGGCCCTTTTGGTCTCAGTACAATATTGCGAATAAAACCCTGCATTTTGTCAACTTCATGAGCACGATTCTTAAAACGATCTTCAAAACCAGAAGCATACTCTTCATTCACAAATATTCGGTTCATAGTAACAAACATATTTATCTCCTTTTATACCCTTGAATAAAATTAAAGAATCCACATATTAATATAACTATCTAAAATAATTAGATATAGTATTATTGAAAATTAGGATATTAAACATAAAATTATGTTTGGAATAAATCTAAAAATAGTATTAGCATCGATGTTCATCTA
This sequence comes from Deltaproteobacteria bacterium, assembly GCA_004356685.1. Taxonomy (GTDB): domain Bacteria; phylum Desulfobacterota_D; class UBA1144; order Nemesobacterales; family N074bin48; genus N074bin48. The sequence goes on along the minus strand of SMWS01000026.1, from coordinate 23,278 downwards.
CATTGGCATTTATGTAGGAAGTCTAATATCCGAATTTATCATATACGGATAATTAGACTTAGGAAATTCTGTATAAAGTCTCAACTAAACCCCTTTACTTCTTATTTCTCGCAACTTTCCGGCCTTTTAAAATTTAAAATAACAAGTTTCATAAGGAATTTAGGATATAGAGAATGGTCTTATAATATGTTATTTTTTAGTATGGCTATTTCAAAAGAGCAACTATTTAAAGAAGCTATGGACTTAGACGATAATGCTCGTGCTAGACTCGTGGGACTTCTCTCATTGAGAGTCTCGATATAGAAGCTGAAAATGGAATTGAAAGTGCTTGGTTAAAAGAGATCGAACATCGTATGGAATCTCTCGATTCTGGGAAAACAGATACAGTTTCCTGGAAAGAGGTTAAGGAAAGACTGTACAAAAATATGAATGCCTGAATACGAAGTTAGATTCCATCCAGCAGCAGTTCAGGAAGCTGAAGTATCTCAGCGAGAAAACCATGACTAGAAACAAGACACTATTCTTGTTCTATCTGTTAATCTTAGTGACCAGCTTGTGCAGCTGTCAGAAGGACGTTATGATTCGAGTAGCTAATAGAAGCGATGTTGAGATACATAGTGTGGTAGTTAAGTTTCCATCTCAAACGGAAATGTATGGAAAGATCGTGCCGGGAGCAGCGACAGATTATCGCAAGGTAGACAAAGCCTATGGGTATGCTTATATCGAAGCCGTCATAGATGGGAAACCAGCAGTGCTTCAGCCAATAGACTACGTCGGAGAGCGCCTACTTTCTGGAGGCAATTACACGTACGCGTTGACGTACAACCCAAGTGCAACTGATAAGCACGATATACTTAGGTTCCAGCTAGAGAAGGATTGAGTCTCGCTAACAAGGTTCAGCAGCGGACACTGCTACACTATACCGCTGAGTTTTATTAATATTATTAATTTGAATTATAAAAACACTAATACATATAATAAACTAGGGCATTACGCTTTTGGTGGACTAAAATTCAATAAAACTGAGATTAATTTTAATATAAATTCTTCTGTACTCAAATCTCTGTTATTGAATCTAAACTCTTGTTCCTTTACATAATATATAAGATTATCTTTAGATACACCATGATGCTTGAGAAGATGTTCTTTTAGATAACCCCAGAATCCTTCTATACCATTTATATGTATTTTCTTTCCCTTTTTTTCTTTTACATATTCTTGTTTACCATGATCTACAGTTTGGTGATCATAACCCTGCTTATTTAAACCCTTGTAAGACTTCCAGGTATCTGTATACACCTTGCTCTCTAAAACAATTCTTCCTTTTATTATATCTTGAAGTGTTTTTTTCTCTGCATCTTTTATAAATTCCACATAAACCCTTCCATCTCTCTGATATAATCCAAACACCGGTTGTAGTAGTGTTTTAGCACCTCTGCCACGCTTTACCGCTTTTATTCTTCTGTAATAATCCCTGTTGCTCTTTCTTCTGTTTTTAAACCTTGGCCCCACATAGGTCTCATCCACTTCAACCTCTCCAAAAAACTCTTTCATCTCAAATTGTTCATAATCATATATAGCTGCTCTTATTGTAGTAAAACACTTATGCACTCTTTGTTGAGATAGTTTGACCTCCCTTGATGTCTTGTTTGCTGTAAATCCATAACTAAACCACCATAATAGCTCATACCAACTATCCACAGGAAGAAAACTTCTTTGTAGATAGGTGTTTGTAAGTATTGAAAACTTATAATGACATCTTAAACACAAAAACCTGCCATCTAATAACCTTGAAAGTCTTCTATATCTACACTTTATACAGTGTCTCTTTCGTGGATATTTTATGTGTCCAAAAATCCTTAATATTTTTGACACACTTATTGCCGCCGTAAACCTTTTAATCATTACGCTAAACCATTATACTATGATCCGTCATACACGTAATGCCCTAAACTAATTCAGGCTGAATATACGGAATGTTTTTGAATAAGTTCTAATTATGTTGTCATGATGACAAAAAATTATACGAGATTTTCTCCAATTTTTCTGTTTATTATTGTGTTAATAGCTTCGACAGATGTTCAGGCAGAAGTAATGGATAAAGAACCGTCATTACAACTGAACTGGGCTTGGGGATTATGCGGTGCGGTTGCATGCTTGCTAACAGCCCTATATAAACCAATTTTACTTTTTTGTTGTTGCGCCGCTCCCACTATTCTACTTTTACGCACTAATTGACGAAATAAGAGACCCATACGTCGGGCCGGCTATTTTTATTGAAGCGGGTCAGTTCTACATTAATAGTGCTTACGGTCTCGCACTACTAATACTAACCAGCATGTTGGCTGGCTTAGGTTGGCGCTATTTTAAAAAGCAACATAACAAAGTGTTGTAGCCTACACGTCAACCGTGCGGCTGAACGCAATGTTAATTAATTCACCTTCCATCAAGATACAATGAATCGATGATCAGTTTCATTAAACACGGAATAAAAATATTATATTAACCTTTATATATACTGTTTATGTTGAAATTTTCCTCATATACACTAAGCGTACAAGTATTTACAGCTACTGCTTGACTAAAAAACTATATTTGGTATTTTTACGGGTCTTTTAGGTAGGGATAATGTAATGAAAACATATAGCGCAAAAAATACAGATTTAGAAAAAATATGGTTTGTAGTAGATGCTGCAGACAAAAACGTTGGCAGACTTGCAACAAAGATTGCTACAACACTCAGAGGTAAAGATAAACCACAGTTTACCCCGCATTCAGACACAGGTGACTTTGTGATCGTACTGAATGCCGAGAAAGTAAGCTTTACCGGTAAAAAGTGGGCACAAAAGACTTATTACAGGCATTCGCATTACCCAGGCGGACTAAAATCTATGAATGCCGAGACAATGCTCGAAAAAAAGCCAACAGAAATTATCAGAAAAGCAGTATGGGGAATGCTTCCTAAAAACAAATGGCAGAAAAAACTGATTGCCAGATTGAAAATATACACTGGCACAGAACATCCGCATGAAGCACAGGTGCCCCAACCTTTGGAGGTTTAACACAACACATGGCATTAACAGAATTTTACGGTACAGGAAGAAGGAAAACATCTGTAGCAAGGGTATGGCTGAGACCAGGCGATGGTACTATTACAGTTAATAAACGTGAAGTTAATACATATTTCCCTAGAAAAACATGGCAGTTAAAAATTTTTAAACCCCTAGAATTAACTGGGTCAACAAATGATTTTAATGTTATGATGTATGTAAAAGGTGGTGGACTCACTGGTCAGGCAGATGCATGTGCCCATGGAATCTCGAGGGCGCTTGTAAAATCTGATGAAGCAAATAGAAAACTACTTAAAACCGCCAGTCTTTTAACACGTGATTCCCGTATGGTAGAAAGCAAGAAGTATGGTAAGCGAAAAGCCAGACGCGGTCAACAGTTCTCAAAGAGGTAATACAAGGTTATCAATGACTACTAAACCCAAGAAAAAAAAGAATATAATAGCTCCTAAAGGAAAGCTTGGAGTTTTACTCCCAGGCATTGGGGGAGCTGTTAGCACAACCTTTATTGCCGGTGTTGAAGCAATAAAGGCTGGGATTGGAAAGCCAATTGGCTCAATGACTCAGCTTGGCTCTATTCGTCTAGGTAAGAGAACAGATAAAACATCCCCGCTTATAAAAGATTTAATCCCTCTTTATGATATAAACGATTTAGTATTTTACGGGTGGGATATTTTTTCTGATAATTGCTATGATGCAGCCCTTAACGCTGGTGTATTAAAAAGCGAGCTTTTAGAACAGATTAAAGAACCTCTAAAGTCTGTTTCTCCACAAAGCGCAGTTTTTGAAAGAAAGTTTGTAAAAAACCTTAATGGTAAAAATATTAAAAGAGCCAAAACCAAGATGGATTTGGCAAATCAACTAATTAAAGACATAGATAATTTCAAAAAAGATAATAATCTTGCCAGGCTGGTTATGGTATGGTGCGGAAGCACTGAGGTCTATCTTGAAAAGTCAGACGTTCATAAATCTATTAGAAAGTTTGAGAAAGGGCTCAAAGAAAACAACCCGGCTATTGCGCCAAGCATGATCTATGCATATGCCGCCATTAAAACAGGGACTCCATATGCAAACGGAGCACCTAACCTGTCTGTCGATATTCCAGCGCTAGAAGAACTGGCAAAGAAAAACAGTGTTCCTATCTGCGGGAAAGATTTTAAAACCGGTCAAACGCTGATGAAAACAATCCTTGCACCTGGGTTAAAATCCAGACTCCTTGGACTTAACGGATGGTTTTCTACAAATATTTTAGGAAACCGCGATGGTGAAGTCCTGGACGATCCGTATTCTTTTAAAACAAAAGAAGCCAGTAAGCTAAGTGTTCTTGAATATATTTTCCAGCCCGATCTCTATCCTGAACTTTATTCAAACTATTATCATAAGGTAAGAATTAACTATTATCCCCCACGAGGCGACGAAAAAGAAGCTTGGGACAATATAGATATTTTTGGCTGGCTCGGTTATAAAATGCAGATAAAAATTAATTTCCTATGCAGAGACAGCATTCTTGCAGCCCCGATTGTACTTGATTTAGTTCTGTTTTTAGACCTTGCACAAAGAGCCGGAATGTCAGGTATTCAGGAATGGCTCTCTTTTTACTTCAAATCTCCAATGGTCGGGGATCAGCTATATCCTGAGCATGATGTTTTTATCCAGCAAATGAAACTTAAGAACACTTTGAGGTATATGGCTGGAGAAGAACTAATTACCCATCTGGGTCTTGATTACTACGATTAGGGTTAGACCTTACTTATTTTTTATCTAGCATAACTCCAGTATTCCCCGTTTTTTTTCTCAAGCTCTATTCCTAACAATTTCTCTATCTTTTTAAAAGTCTTCAGTAAATGCATCTATGATTTGAAACTCTTTACTTTCATCTTTATTTTAAATCAACTAAAAACAAGCTCTTTTATATCTTCCGACTCAATCGATAGCTCAACTTTGATTGAACTGTCATACTCTCTAATCCATGACATAATTTTTTTATACACTTCTACCCTCTGAAACTTTAAATACCTGTATTTACCGTCTTCACCCGGGAAAATTTCTCCAAGCAGTAATTCACTTTTTGGAAACCTTTTTCTTATTACATCCACCAGGAGCTTGTGAAGTTTGATTGATCCAAGTGATATATAATCAATCTGTTTAGGGTCCAATGTTGTCATTATTTGGTCAACCATTTGCGTGTATCCATTTCCCCAATCTTCATATATTATTATAGGATCAATTCTTATTCCCACAGTATAACCTTTATCCTGACAGGCCTTTGCAGCCTTTAACCTTTCTGAAAAATTAGGGGTTTTGTGCTCCAGAGTTTCAGAAATTATCTGCGGGCTCATTGTCCAGGACGGGATAATGTTTGGAGGCGGGTTATCTATAGATAATAAATTATCAATATTAGTACTTTTTGTTCTAAACTCAATCGTACTATTTTCATTATCTTTAATAAGTTCTATTAATTCCAAAGAAAAATCCGTTAGATCATCAAATGCTAAGGAATCGCAAATTTCACCTACATGGAAATAGGTTTTAGGATGAAGCTGCATGACCTCCTTCATCCTGTCTATCACTTCGCAGCGGTTTACAAAAATCACGGGAACTTTAGTCTGAAAATAGTATTGGAGATAGCAGTATTCACAGTCGTACCTGCAGTCCATCTCATGAAAAAGATAGTACTGACCGTCCTGCATCCTGCCTATACTTTTTAGAACCTCTCCCTTTTTTTGCCCAAGCGCGAGTGAATCTTTATCCTCATTTGCTCTGTCTACAAACTTTTTATCAAACCCAATCTTTTTGTAATCCTCTACATATTCGATATCTACAGAATCTAATCTGCCAATTATTTTTTTGGTCAGTTCAAAATCTACAACATTATTTTCTATGTATAATTTGTCTGGTTTTTGCATTTATGGTTTTAATTTAAATGTAAAATAAATTAATAAAAAGTGTAACCTATCCTTTTTTATAAGTTAGGCTGTTGCTTCATAACGTTGTACTTTTATTTTATTAGCAGTTTTTCTTACCTGTGCTATGTCGTAAGATGTTTGCATTCTGAGCAGTGTATCCATCTTAAGATCAAACGCTTTTTCAAAACGCAGAGCCATCTCCGGCGATAGTGATGCCCTGGCGTTCAGTAGTTTAGACAATGCCGGTCTTGTAACACCTAGTATTCTAGCCGCCTCTGTTACAGACAACTTGTGCGGTGAAACTACTTCTTCTCTGAGAAACACCCCGGGATGCGGTGGCTTAAACATACGCATATAATTATCTCCTAATGGTAATCTTCAAAATTTAAATTATATATTTCATTTTCTTCAGTATCATAGCAAAATGTCAGCCGCCAGTTTTTTGTTACATTCAAAGTCCAAGTACCTTTTCGATCCCCTTTAAGTCTATGAACTTTCCATAAAGGTAAAGCTTCCAGCTCTTTTAAATCCTGCATGTCTTGTAAAAATGCAAGCATATTACTGAGTTTATATATCGCACTCACCGGAAGTCCTTTAGGATCACCTTCAAGATAAAATTTCCGTAGACCTTTATGAAGAATATTTCTTATCTTCATGTAGAAGTGTAATCCGTTACGCTACACTTGTCAATTTCATGGTGAAGGTTATTAACTATAATATTATACATACGTAAGAAAACCCCATTTGACTCAGCTGAAAACCAGATTAGTATTGATGGGTTATATTATGACTATTAAATACGATAAGATTCATCAGGTGATTGTAATTGGAGCAGGACATGCGGGGTGCGAAGCCGCGCTTGCATCTGCACGCATAGGCTGCAAGACGCTAGTGCTCACAGCAAATATCGACACCATTGGGCTTATGTCCTGTAACCCATCAATTGGCGGCGTAGGAAAGGGACATCTCGTAAAAGAAATAGATGCTCTCGGCGGAGAGATGGGAAAGGCGGCAGACGCTACAGCCATCCAGTTTAGAAGGCTTAACACAAGAAAAGGACCAGCCGTTCAGGCCACAAGAATTCAGGCAGACCGCAGTCTTTATCGCCTTTACATGAGAAAGGTTTTAGAATCCGAACCAAATATTGATATTAAGCAGCGAATGGTCGAGGGATTTATTGTAGAGGGAAATAAGATAGTAGGTGTTAGAACAAATATTGGAGAAGACTTTTTTGCAGACTGTGTAGTAGTTACTCCGGGCACTTTTCCAAACGGTTTAATCCATATTGGAAAAACACAGATTGTTTCGGGAAGAGCAGGTGAAGCGGCAGCTACCGGAATTTCTAATGCCTTTGAAAAACTTGGATTTACAGTCGGAAGACTTAAGACGGGAACTCCCCCAAGACTTGACGGCAGAACAATCGATTGGAATAAAACTGAGATTCAGCCGGGCGATGAAAATCCGGTTCCATTTTCTTTTTCAACGACAAAAATAGACAGAAAGCAGCTACCTTGCTACATAACATACACAAACGAAAAAACTCATCAGGTAATTAGAGACAATCTGGACAAATCACCACTTTACTCAGGCTTAATCAAAGGAATAGGGCCAAGATATTGCCCTTCTATCGAAGACAAAATTGTAAAATTTCCAGACAGGGAAAGACACCAGATTTTTCTTGAGCCAGAGGGTTATGAGACTTATGAAATTTATCCAAATGGAATATCTACTAGCCTTCCCCTTGAAGTTCAGTACCAAATTGTAAGAACTATCGAAGGACTTGAAAATGTAGAGATTATGAGACCCGGTTATGCAATAGAATACGATTTTTGCGACCCCACTCAGCTTAAAAACACTTTTGAAACTAAACTTGTCGAAAATCTTTTTTTTGCCGGGCAGATAAACGGAACTACAGGCTATGAAGAAGCTGCTGCTCAGGGACTGATTGCCGGCATAAATGCTGCTTTGAAAACAAAAGGTGAACAAGAAATAGTATTAGACCGCTCTCAGGCATACATAGGGATACTGATCGACGATCTTGTTACAAAGGGCGTAGATGAACCATACAGAATGTTTACTTCGCGTGCCGAACACAGACTGATTTTGAGAGAAGATAATGCTGATGTAAGACTTAGAGAAATCGGCTATAAAATAGGGCTTGTAAAAGAATCAGAATTTGCAGATTTTCAGGCTAAGCAAAGAAGGGTTGAACATGAAATGGCAAGACTCCACAATAAGAAAATTTATCCTACCCAGGAAGTTAATAACATTTTAGACAAATTCGACTCATCCCCTTTAAAAAAACCTCACAGCTTAAAGGATATTCTAAAAAGACCTGAAATTTCTTATAACGAGCTGTCTTTTGTAGATCCGGATTCTCGCCTCATTATAGATTCGGATATCAGATCACAGATAGAAATGGAAATAAAATATGAAGGTTATATCAAAAGACAAAATGAACAGGTAGACAAATTTCGAAAACTCGAAGGCGTCTCAATTCCCAACAGCTTTTCATATCAAAATATACCAGGCCTGTCTAATGAACTTGTACAGAAACTCTCTAGAGTTAAGCCAAATTCAATAGGCCAAGCCAGCAGGATTTCTGGAATCACTCCTGCAGCTATATCGGTCCTATTGGTGTATTTAAAAAAATCTGAAAGTGAATCAGCAATTAGGGCAGATTAATATTCTTCATTCTTCATCCTCTATCTCTTCGCCGTCCTCGCGCTCTTCCGATGAAAGTCCTTTTTCAAGCTCTTCCATCATGTCTTCATAGTCTCCACCGACATATCCGGAATCATCAGGATTCTCCAACATCTCGACTAAATCTTTAACTTTCCTACGACTCTCCCTTGCCATAGGGCCTCCTGATAAGTGAATTTATAAATTGCAGAAATATAATATTTTGTTATTGGAATTTCAAGTTTTTATTTTTTTTTTATGATTCACTTTTTAATAGTGAAATCATTTTTTTCGTATCATTGGTAGGAAGGTTGCAAACGTAATTCTTGCAAACATATGCGGTTGCCTTGCCTTTAAGCTGGATATGGCTCTTACTGTATGAAGCTATCTGCTCTAATTGCTTTGACTCATCTGTAATATTTTTAAAAAGAACCACTTTACTTGGAAAATACTCTTTCCTTATTGAATAAATCATATTTGTTATATCATCTTTACCCGGCTCTCCAACCAATACTACTTCATAAGATGGTCCAAGGGCAAAATCCAATCCTGCCATAAACTGGGTATAACCGGAAGGATGTTTTGAAACGTTTGAAAAAAATGCCTGAGAAAGTTTGAAAGCTTTATCTTCTAAATCTGAATCGGCTGTGAGTTTTGACAGCCTTAAGAGATTTAATAAAAATACCGAATTTGCAGAAGGTATTGCTCCATCATATATTTCTTTTGGTCTTACTAAAAGCTCTTCTCCACCTTCCGGGGTAAAATAGAATCCCCATGCCTGCTCATCCCAAAACTTACTCAAAGCATAACTGTTTAGCTCAGTAGCGTTTTTTAAATATTTTATATTAAACGTGGCTTCGTAGAGTTCGGTAAGTCCCCATATCATAAATGCGTAGTCATCAATGTTTGCTTCGATTCCAGACTCCCCCTGCCTGTATCTGTGAAGCAGGCTGCCATCCTCATTTTTCATTTGAGAAATAACAAATTCGGCGGCTTTTTCAGCATGATCAGAATATTTTTTATTATCAAAGGCTTTTGCAGCTTTTGCAAGCGCCGCTATCATAAGCCCATTCCAGTCGACAAGAATTTTATCATCTTTATATGGATGCACCCTTTTTTCTCTAATCTTAAAAAGCTTTTGTCTTGCCTCTTCGACTATCTTAAGTAATTCCTCTTCCGACTTTTGGTTATCATTTGCGTGTTGACCCAAAGATTTTTTAAGGTGTAAAATATTATCTCCTGCTATTTTTCCAGATGCTTCGTCTGAAAAATTACCTCTCTCTTTTACTTCATAGATTTGAGAAAATAGCTCTGCTGTGTCTTTTCCCAAAATTGTTATTAATTCTTCTTTTTGCCAAACATAAAATTTCCCTTCTTCCCCTTCACTATCAGCATCCTCTGCCGAATAGAATCCGCCTACCTCAGATGTCATATCCCGCAAAACATATTCAAAAATTTCCTCGGCAGTTTCTTTATAAAATTCGTTTTTGGTTGCCTGATAGGTTTCTATATAAGCCATAGCAATCATTGCCTGGTCGTAAAGCATTTTTTCAAAATGTGGTACAAGCCACTCAGGATCGGTTGAATATCTGTGAAAACCAAAACCAATATGATCATAAATCCCACCCATCCGCATTTCGGTAAGTGTTTTTTCTACCATTTGAAGCGCTTTTTTGTTGCCAGTTCTCTTCCAATACCTGAGCAGAAACAGGTTGTTATGAGGTGAGGGAAATTTGGGGGCTCTGCCATATCCACCGTGAATAGTATCAAAACGTTGTTCTAATTGAGTAAATGTTAAATCAAGTATAGATTTATCATAATTCTGGCTCGAATTGATACTTTTAGTTGCTGAATTTTGTTTTAAAGCAAAAGTAATTTTATCTGCAGACTTCAGTAGAGCCTCTCTATTTGTTTTCCACATATCTGCAATTCTGGGGACTAAGTCCATCATACCAGCCCTGCCAAACCTGGTATGTTTGGGAATATATGTGGCTGCAAAAAAAGGCTTTTTATCCGGAGTCATTATAATATTAAGCGGCCAGCCGCAGCTTCCCTGAGAGAGCATATGACAAACACTCATATATACATTATCTATATCCGGCCTCTCCTCTCGATCTACCTTAATTGATATAAAGGTTTGGTTCATAAGTTTTGCAACCTGCTCATCTTCAAAGGATTCATGCTCCATTACATGGCACCAATGGCAGGTCGAGTATCCGATAGAAAGAAAAATAGGTTTATCTTCTTTCTTAGCTTTTTCAAAAGCCTCTTGCCCCCAGGGATACCAATCAACGGGGTTGTCCGCATGCTGCAGTAAATACGGACTTTTCTCTTTACTCAGTCTGTTTTGTTTACCCATTTTGTTTGTTTCCAACCCATAAACATAAGTGCACATGAATATTAACACAACACTCGTTATAAAAATATTTACAAACAATCTTAATTTTTTTAATAAATTGATTGTCAAAGACATTATCATAAGATGTAACATACGAAGTGAACATTTATACATTTACTTTCAAATTCTATTTAACTATAAAGTATAAAAGTGAATTTTAATAATTTTTATCATATATAAGTTGGATTTAATAATCTATATTCTAAACTTTGACTATATAGCCTAGTTCAGATAATTTAAGACTTAAGATGGGACTTTCTGAAATATTATCAATAATATCAGGTGATTTAGTCCGGGTAGAAGAACAAATAGATAAAAGTATTCAATCTCCTGTTCCACTTGTTTATGAAATATCAAAATATCTGCTTGCAGGTGGAGGTAAAAGAATCAGGCCTGCTATTTTACTTCTCTGCAGCGGGTCTTTGGGACTCACAGATGGATGGAAAAAAATAGCATCAGCTGCTGCTATTGAGCTTATTCATACAGCTTCCCTGCTTCATGACGATGTTGTTGATGATGCGGCGCTAAGAAGGGGTAAAGAATCATCGAATGTTGTATGGGGTAACAAGCCAACCGTACTCGTAGGCGATTTTCTACTGTCTAAGGCGCTTGGTCTCATACAGTCATGCGGCAATCTTGAATTAATTAAAGCTGTAACCGATGCGTCGGCCAAACTTGCCGAAGGGCAGGTATTGGAAGTAATGAGCTCTGCAAGCATGATAGAAACAACCGAAGATGTTTGTTTTGGGATTATTGAAAATAAAACGGCTTCCCTTATAGAAAGCAGCGCACGGGTTGGAGCACTACTTGCAAACAATGACAACGATAAAATTAATGCAGTTGGAAGTTATGGCCTCAATCTTGGTATAGCGTTTCAGCTCGTAGATGACGCTTTAGATTATAGTTCAACTCAGCAGGAATTTGGAAAACAGGTTGGGCAGGATCTTGTTGAAGGAAAAATGACGTTACCGCTTTTTTATTCTATCCAAGGCGCAACAAAAACAGAAAAAGACAAAGTGAATAAAATACTAGGAAAAGAGAGTTTTGATGAGCAGGAGCTTTCATTTATTTTTGAAATAGTAAGCAAATATAAAGGTGCCGATAAAACTAAGGACTCTGCAAAAATATATGCAGACAAGGCAAAGGAATCATTGACTTATCTGCCTACAAATGAATTTAATAAATCACTCGATATGCTGGCTGATTTTGTCGTAGAAAGAACAAATTAATTATTTCATAACAGCTATTACCGCTTAATAATGAGTAAAAAAGTAAAAGAAAGAAAAGATTCATTTACTACTCCTTCAGGAATCGAGATTAACAGGCTTTACACTCCTGCAGATACCAAAGAAATTGATTATGACAGCGAAATAGGAAAACCTGGCAGTTATCCATTTACACGTGGAATCCAGTCCACTATGTATCGTGGACGCCTGTGGACAATGCGCCAGTACGCTGGCTTTGGTAGTGCTGAAGAAACAAACCAAAGGTTTAAATATCTATTGGATCAGGGCCAGACGGGCCTGAGCGTTGCCTTTGATCTTCCAACCCAAATGGGATATGACTCAGATGATCCTGTTAGCAGAGGTGAGGTAGGAAAGGTCGGTGTAGCAATAGATTCACTGCAAGATATAGAGATATTGTTTAGTGGAATTGCGCTCTCACAGGTAAGCACTTCCATGACGATAAATGCAACTGCTTCAATGCTGCTTGCAATGTATATGGTAGCCGCAGAAAAACAGGGAGTAGGACCACATGAGATTAGGGGAACCGTACAAAACGACCTGTTAAAAGAGTTTATTGCAAGAGGTACTTATATTTTTCCTCCAGGGCCATCTGTGAAAATCACAATAGACATGCTTGAATATTGCAGAGACAGTATTCCCAGTTGGAACCCCATAAGCGTAAGCGGATATCATATAAGAGAAGCAGGTTCATCTGCAGTCCAGGAATCAGCCTTCATGCTTGCAGATGCCATCGAATATTTGAATCATGCTCAAAAAAGGGGATTGGACATTGACCAAGTAGCCGAAAGGGTATCATTTTTCTTTGCCGTTCATAATAATTTTTTAGAAGAAATTGCAAAGTTTAGAGCTACGAGAAGACTATGGGCAAAAATCCTCAAGCAAAGATTTAGAGTTAAAAACCAGCGTGCTTTAAAATTTAGAGTACACTCTCAAACATCAGGCGTAACTCTTACAGCCCAACAGCCAAAAAATAATATAATGAGAGTTACCATGCAGGCTCTAGCCTCTGTTTTTGGTGGCACTCAGTCCCTTCATACTAATTCTTATGACGAAGCTCTAGCTCTACCATCTGAGGAAGCCGCTACTATAGCACTGCGAACTCAGCAACTAATTGCCCATGAAAGTGGCATAGCAGATACTATCGATCCTTTGGCAGGATCTTATGCAGTAGAATCACTTACCGATAAAATGGAGCAGGAAGTTACTAAATATATTGAAATAATCGACGCTAAGGGCGGTATGATTAAGTGCATTGAAGATGGATACATAAATCAGGAAATCGAAGAGGCTTCATATAAATATCAGCTTGAAGTCGAGACAAAAGAGCGAATTATCGTAGGGGTAAACGAGTACACAACCAATCAAGATGATCCAGTAGATATTTTAAAAATCAATCCACAAATAGAGATGATTCAGAAAAAGAAATTAGACCACCTAAGAAAAAGTAGGGACAATAAAAAGGTTAATCAGGGACTCAGCAAACTAGAAAATGCCGCAAGAACAGGCGAAAATCTGATGCCCTATATAGTCCAGTCTGTAAGAGACTATGCAACTATTGGAGAAATGACAAACGCACTTCAAAAGATTTATACCCGCTACGGCAAGCAAAGTAGCCGCGCAGTGTAATATTATTTATCATATATCATCAATTTTATCGCCGCTGCTAACATCCAGCATCATCACCAGGGCATCTTCACCAGTGTCTGTATAGTAATTTTTTCTAGCCCGAAGGGTTTTAAAACCAAGTTTTTCATAAAGGTTTTGAGCGGCTTTGTTACTTGTCCTGACCTCCAGAATTACGGTGATTGCCCCTTTATTTGCAAAGTGAGTTATAGTGTAATCAATTAGCTTTTTCGCAATACCGTTTCTTCTGCAGTCCGGGTGCACAGCAACATTTAGAATATGAATCTCATCATATAACATCCATGAAATAAGGTATCCAACAACTCTATTATTTTTTTTACATACTGAATGGAGGGTTCGAGGCTTTTTTAGCTCCATTTCAAATATTTTTTCGTGCCATGGTGTCGGAAAACTCACATTCTCGATCTCCATTATCTGACCTATATCGTCTACAGACATAGGCTTAATTATAAAATCATTATTTTGTAACATGGATCAAAAATAGTACATCTGCTTTGGTTTTAATCAAATTCGCTTACCCTGCAATGACCTTTTTTCTTTCTAATTACGGCAATATTGACAGGCATTTGGCTCATGGTAACATCACACATTTGATTTTAATTCCCTTCTGATTAATATTTTGAATACTTTATAAATAATAAATGGGGTTTGAGTTTGAGTGCAAATAAAACAAGTAAGTTTAATAAGTTACAATTAGTAGTTTATATTCTTTATAGCCTATTTTTTTTACTACCACAAGTATCACAAGCATCAGAAAATCTGGATGCCAAAAGAATTTTATCACTGGTTGACTATATCGGGGGTGACTACCAAAACGCTGTACTAAATGGAAAAGTCATAAACGAAGATGAATACACCGAGATGCTGGATTTTTCTGAGAGTGCCAGGTTATTTGCAAACAACATTGAAACTGAGAAAGCTTATATAAAAAATGATACGCTGCTTTTAAACAAATTAATTATAGATAAAGCAAGTATAGAAGAAGTTTTAGACCTTTCCAATAAAATTGAGCAAAATCTTATATCGGATTTTAATCTAAAGACATTTCCAACAGTCTCTCCTTCTACTGAACTTGGAAAGCTTCTGTATATGAATAATTGCTCTCAGTGCCATGGCATAAATGGTATGGCTGACGGCCCCCTTGCAGAAGGTCTTATGCCTCATCCAGCTAAATTCAGTGAGGGTGATTTAATACAAGAGCTATCTGCCTTTAAAATATACAACACCGTTAGTTTTGGGATTAAGGGAACCGGTATGCCTTCTTTTCCAAAACTTTCCGAAGATCAAAAATGGAATATTGCTTTTTACGTTCTTTCTATCAGATATGCTAATAATTCTGAAAATTTGGAGTTTACACATGAAATACCAGACAAATTAAAGGACTATAAACTACTTGCAACAATGTCAGACGATGACATTAGGGGCGGCTTAAGTTCTTCAGCATATAATAAAGATCAAATAAATGAAATAATTTCACAAATTAGATCTAACACGGGTTTTTCAGGTGAGATTGAAGGCAGCGGTAACAAACCTCTAATACTTGCAGGCGCCCTGCTTTCAGAATCCCTAAAGCTTTACGAAAATGGAGATAAGCAACTCGCATATTCAAAAGCAATCGATGCTTATCTGCAAGGTTTTGAAAAGGTTGAAAATAAACTGGCTGTCAGAGACAAAAAGCTTACATTAGAAATAGAAAATAAATTTAGTGAATTTAGAGCCCAAATAAAAAGCGGCCACGGCGTCGAAAATCTGCAAAATACATATCAGCAATTAGATGCCAATCTTACTAGTGCCTCTTTGCTTCTTACAAACACAAAACCTCTTGGAAAATTATTTTCGTTTCTACAGTCTTTTGCAATAATTGTAAGAGAAGGTCTTGAAGCGGTCTTAATTGTAGCTGCTATAATTGCCTTCTTAACTGCCACAGGTTCCAGAAAAGCTATTAAATATGTGCACTATGGCTGGGTCTCAGCGCTTATAGCGGGACTGGCTACCTGGATGCTTGCTCAAACTGTTTTATCAATAACAAGCGCTCAAAAAGAAATAATCGAAGGGGCTACGTCGCTTATTGCCGCTGCTGTTCTGTTTTATGTCAGCTACTGGTTTATCACCAAAATAGAAGTTCAAAAATGGAAAGCATTTATTGAAGGAAAGGTCAAGCAGGCGCTTACTAAAAAAAATGTGTTCACGCTTGCAAGCGTATCATTTTTTGCCGTATACAGAGAAGCCTTTGAAACAGTGCTTTTTTATCAGGCCTTGT
Source organism: Deltaproteobacteria bacterium (assembly GCA_004356685.1). GTDB lineage: Bacteria > Desulfobacterota_D > UBA1144 > Nemesobacterales > N074bin48 > N074bin48. The sequence continues at coordinate 7,073 of SMWS01000026.1, read as the reverse complement.
GGCTGCAGGCTGAAAGTTCTCAATCTGAAGTAATATGGGGGTTTTTAGTCGGAACAGTTTGCCTGATAGGTCTGTTTATTGTCATATTTAAACTTGGACTAAAAATGCCCCTAAGATATTTTTTCGCAATATCAAGTGGCCTGCTATATTTGCTCTCATTTGTACTTATTGGAAAAGGCGTAAGGGAATTTCAGGAAGCAGGACTGATTGGCATTACACCCATTGAATTCATACCTACTATAGACATTCTTGGAATCTATCCAACCCTGCAAACCACCGCTCCTCAAGCGGTTTTATTTTTTGCTTTCTTATTTGCCGTAATCTGGATATTTGTAATAAAACAGGAAAGGGAAAGAAAAGAGATAGTTGTAAGCCTAACTAAAATAGCCGAAGATATGAAAACTATGCATGAGACATTTGACCATATAAAGGGTCATATTATTGAATGGAAAAGGTGTGAAGACATAGACATAGAGGCTCAAGATCTGGACAAGCAAATTCACGACGTCATTACCCATGTTGATGAACTTGAAACTAAGCTTGTTGATTTTTTTGATGTTGTATCAAAAAACACTCAAAATCAGACCGGCGACGATCCCCAACCAAAATATAACTAGACCCCTTCTGTTAATTTCATCAAAAAATAATATAGTACAATATTCCACCATGGATAAAAAAGCAGTGCTAATTGGTTCTGGAGGTATCGACAGCACCACGCTACTCTATAAATTAATGGATGAAGGTTACAGGCCTGTCGTACTAACTTTTTTATACGGACAAAAACATGGTAAAGAAATCCAGTTTGTAAAAAATACCTGTAACATATTAAAAGTACAAAACATAACAATCGATATTACTGGTATTAAAGATTTAATTAAGGGGTCTGCTCTTACAGATTCAAAAGTAGACATACCCGAAGTGCCTGAAACAACTGAGTTTTATGATACACTCAGGACCACTATAGTACCTAATAGGAATTCTATATTTCTCACCCTGGCAGTTGCATATGCTCAGTCTGTTGGCTGTAATCACATCTTTTTTGGAGTTCATTTTTCTGACAGGGGAGTTTATCCAGATTGTAGAAAAGAATTTATCGATTCCTTTCAAAATAGCCAGATTCTCGCTAACGACAATAAGAATTTAAGAATTTCAGCCCCTTTTGTAGATTTAGACAAATCAGATATTGTTAAGCTTGGAAATGATCTTAATGTGCCTTTTGAAAATACATGGTCATGCTACAAGGGGAAAAAAAATCATTGTGGGGTTTGCAGCTCTTGCAGAGAAAGGAAAAGGGCATTTACTGAAGCAGGCATCACAGACCCTACTATTTACAATAACTAGCAAATTTTTCTTTTAGATATTAACCTAAAAATGAGAGTCAGCGAAATATTTTATTCAGTTCAGGGAGAGGGAATACAAATTGGGCTTCCTACGATATTTTTAAGACTATTTGGATGTGACCTTCGCTGCATGTGGTGTGATACAATGTATGCAGTTGAGGGAACTGATTTTAAAAATGTTGATGTTGAACAAGTTAAAAAAGAGATTTATAAATACCAGTGCAAGAGGATCTGTATTACAGGTGGCGAGCCTCTGCTGCAGGAAAAGGAACTAGTAATTCTTACTACCCAGCTTATAGAACTCGATTATTCAATCGTGTTGGAAACAAGCGGCCATAGAGATCCGCCAGATATATTTTGGAAGGATAACTCTTTAATAAGCATGGACTGTAAATGCCCCAGTTCTAATATGGAGCATAAGATGGATTTTAAACTATTTGAAAAACTTAGGAGTACTGACCAGTTGAAATTTGTAATACAAGATGATAGAGATTATCAATATGCAAAAAAAGTGTTAGATAAAAATAAGATACATGCAAATATTATCTTTCAGCCTGTGTATCATTCTGATATGAAATGGCTTTTTGAAAAGGTATTAAACGATAATTTAGAAAATATAAGAACTCTTCCACAGCTGCATAAGATAGTATGGGGTGAAGCAAGAGGTGTTTAATTTTTTTTAATCTAATAAAAAAAGAGGGTTGACATACCGTTTATAATAAAATGATAATAGTATTTTAATTAATTTTCTTCTGGAGCTATAAACAATGGAATACAACAATCTTGGGGTATCTAATTTAAATGTATCAAAAATAGGTTTTGGCTGCTGGGCTATTGGAGGGAGCTGGGGCAGTACCGATGATAAACAATCGATATCAACTATTAGAAAAGCTATTGATCTTGGAATAAATTTTTTTGATACTGCAGACATATATGGTTTTGGTCATTCAGAAACTCTGCTCGGCAAGGCTCTTGGCAAAAAGAGAAAAGACGTGATCATAGCAACAAAAGTAGGACTTGCATGGGACGATCATGGCTGTATGTTTAAGGCATGTACCCGACAGCATATATTAAATGCTCTGGATGCAAGCCTTAAAAGATTAAACACAGACTATATAGACCTTTATCAAATTCACTGGCCTGATACAAATACACCTTTTGAAGTAACGATGAACGTGATGGACAGCCTGGTTAAATCGGGAAAGGTCAGATATATAGGAGTATCTAACTTTACGGTGAAACAAATTAGAGAATGCATGAAGACAAGGGCTATTCATTCGCTGCAGCCTCCATACAATATGTTAATGAGGGAAGCAGAGAAAACACTGCTACCATACTGCAGGAGAAATGGGGTAGGAGTCATTGCTTATGGATCTCTTGCGTACGGTTTGTTAACAGGCAAGTTCAATAATGAAACCACTTTTGCGGATAATGATTGGCGCTCTGGAAAATTATTTTCAGACCCTGGTGACTGGCAATATCATATAAATATTTTTCAGGGTAAACAATTTCAAAGAAATATCAGAATCATTGAAAAACTAAAAAAAATATCTAAGAAATACGATAAATCAGTAGGGCAGTTAGCTATTGCCTGGGTTCTTTCTAATCCTTCTATTTCATCGGCTTTGGTAGGTGCAAAGAACATCGATCAACTCGAGGAAAACTTAGAAGGACAGGGTTGGACTATTGAAAAAGAAGATTTGAGTAGAATTAACGCGGTACTTGGAAAACACTGATTTTAATTTTATTAATTTAAAATTTAATCTAAATAAACTATAAAAAGTAAATATTTTTATTATATAACAGCTTTAATCGGTCAACTAACCTGCAAGTGCATAATCTTCACTATCTCGTTTGCCAGTTGTACTGTTATTTTGTTGATCAATTTTCTTTTTAGGATATTGCCGCTTCAATAAATTTATTACAATTTGAACAAAATCTGATACATCAAAGTCCGAATTAGCATATATTATTTCTGAACGTAAGTCCGAATCAAGATCATGTTTGTGATTTATAACTGCTATATGCCGCAGTTTACGATGTCTACCTATAGGTAAGCTATCTGTAGGGTCTAGAACTCTATTTTCATCGTAAGCATGTTCGGTTTGTTTTTCAAAAAACTCCTGATCTCTATTTCCTATAATCCATATTTCGGTCTGATCATCTATTTCCTCTAACAAAACCTTAGCATTTTTATACAAATAGCTATTTATGCTTTTAATTTCATTCTTATTTTGAAAGCTTTCGTTCGGAATAAATATCGATTTCATTTTTTCTCCCATTAATTGTTGCTATACTTTAGTATAGTATGGCAATTATCATGCCATTAGGAATTTATTTTAGAAAGATCAAGGATAGTGAGCACTTAATTATAAAAATCAAAGTAAATGATAATGCTCAATTTTTGCGGTATGTGACAATCTTGGTAATCACATGACATATATTGTCACTTAAGAGAAGCCTATACCCTTAGTCAAAGAAATTTTTCTATCTATTTAGCTGCAGATCAGGCTGCAGAATATTTGTTTCCATTACTCTTAATTAGCCCAGTATAATAATATCTTGTTTGTTTTATTTTTTGAAGCAGTTCAATATGATTGTTTTCTTTGTCATATTTCTCTTTAACTTCATTTACAACAAGTCTCACTTTCTTTTTTGGAAATTTATTCTTTAATCTTCTTATAACCCATGTAATAAAGTCAGAAACATCATAATCGGTGTTTCCATACAAAAACTCTCTAGTTACATTTGTCGCTATACTAAACTTGTAATTTACTACTGCGATATGCTGTACTTCTCTATATTCTGATATTGGAAGTTCATCTATAGGGTCGAGTATTCTATGTTCTCTCATGGGAATCTCCACACGGCTATTAAAAAAATCTTTGTCTTTATTTCCTATAATCCATACCTCAATTTTGTCATCTATATCATCTAACACACTGCCATTTAACTTTGATAAGAGTTTATTAATGATATTGATTTCATCTTTACTATTAAAACTATCATTTGGCATATATATTGATTTCATCAGTTCCCCATGATAAATACATATAAGACTTTTATTGTATTACAAGCAATTATTATACCATGACGAGTAGATCAATATATAGTTCATGATTACAGCAGGTTATATCAATATTAAGATAAAGCACGTACTATCTAGGTCGTATATTTGTGACAATTTGGAACAATAATATGTCAAATATTGTCATCAATTAATAATTTTATATATTACTGTCAACAAAAGTATGTATAACAATAAGCCGTAGTTCTGCTAGGCTGTAGTAAATATCTTTATTAATAATTATTAGGCAAATCGAAAAGCAAGTTTAATTATTAGTAAAAACCCTGCCAGGTCTTTTAATATCTACTCTTTCGGACAGTGCCTGAGTTATAAGTGGAAGAGCTATAGTAGCATCACAATAGCACTGCACAAGCCTTCCACCGGGCTGCTCTTTCCCCCACGAAACCGCCTCATCAAATGTACAGCCTGAAAGCCCTCCCCACTGGGGAGAATCGGTAGTGATCTGTATTGCGTATTTGTGTGGATAGTAAGTCTCAAGATTTCCAACTTCTTTTCTTGTATTTCCACCGGGTCTGTTTGGAACCTTCCTATCCTGATATAAAAGGTCTGCAGTGACTGCAAAAAGCTGTATAAAGTCTTTAGGAACCCCTCCACCAATATATACAACCCCGGTTTGTTTAACACCCTCGCCAAGTTTCATAAATTCGATATAATCTTTAATTGCATCGATAGTAAGATTAAACCCTCTGCTTTTTGCAATAAGCGCCGCATCCCCGTAAGGGCTATCTGCTATTGCAGGACAAAATATTGGCACACCGTTTTGGGCAGCGACTGCTACTATACTTTTTATCCCCCGTCCTGAAAGCCATAAACCAAAAAGATGTAAAAATTCTTTAGATGAATATTTATAACCATCTTCCAAGGTGACTATAAATTCTGCTATAAACTCAGTCATTTTCAAATAATCACTTTCTTTTCCGTAAACATCGTAATATCTGTTAACTCCTTCGCTAAATAACAGTTCATCATTTGCTTTAGGGTCTCCCTGCCAGTAAGCCATGCCCATTGCATCTACCAAATCTTCTGAAATATTTGCTCCAGTCGGAATTAAGATATCTATATATCTATTTTCTATAAGCCAGTTAACTATCTTCCACTGCCCTGTAGTAGATAGAGAACCCGTATAGCCAAAAAGAATCGTTACGTCTTCGTCTCTTATCATATCTTCATAAACATCGACGACCTTTGCCAAACTCTTTCCCTGAAATCCGGTGTTTCCCATTCTATTTAAAAGTTCAGAAATGGATTTAGAACTCCCGACTTCTATTGCATCCACTTTTTTTTGAAACAATTTTTTTGCGCTCATATATACACCTTTTTAAAGTATAATGCTCCCACTTATAAGTACTGTATTACCTAAAGTTTTACCCAACCACGATGTTTACAAGTTTTTTAGGAACTACTATTACCTTGCGAACTTGTTTATCCTCAATATAGCTTTTTATTCTCCTGTCGTCATACGCCGCGGCCTTTAAATCTTCTTCGCTTGACTCCGAATCCATCACAAGCTGGCTTCTAAGCTTACCATTCACCTGAAATACTACTGTTATAGAAGCACTTTTAACTATTTTCAAGTCCCATCCTATCCATTGTAAGTCAACAAGAGAACCTTCTTTGCCAAGAATACTCCATAACTCCTGTGAAAAATGAGGAGCAATAGGATAAAGAAGTCTGATAATTGTTAGTATTGCTTCACTAAGAACATTTTTATCGCTGTCAGATTTATACTCAAACTTTGAAGTAGAGTTAAGTAGCTCCATAACGGCCGCAATTGATGTATTAAACTGAAATTTTTCCAGGTCATCTGTAACCTTCTTAATCGTTTTATGCACCTGGATTTTTAGCTCCTTAGATTCCTTTTCCAGGCCATCAAACTGCCCATCTGAATCTAAATTTAATTCTAATATATCTATATTTTCATAAACCAGTCTCCATACCCTGTTCAAAAATCTAAACGACCCCTCAACACCTTCATTACTCCAGTCAAGATCTCTTTGTACGGGTGAAGCAAACATCATAAATACCCTTACAGTGTCGGCTCCGTATTTTTTGATCATGTCATCAGGATCGACTACGTTGCCAACTGATTTGGACATTTTTGTCCCGTCCTTTATGACCATTCCCTGAGTTAATAAATTTTTAAATGGCTCATCTAATTCACAAAGCCCCAGGTCTCTTAGTACCTTTGTAAAAAATCTGGAGTAAAGCAGATGCAAAATAGCATGTTCAATACCGCCAATATACTGATCAACTGAAAGCCAGTACTTTACTTTATCCGGGCTAAAAATTCCTTTTTCATAACCGGGCGATGCATATCTCATGAAGTACCACGAAGATTCTACAAACGTGTCCATGGTATCCGTTTCTCGCTTAGCATCTGAGCCACACTCAGGACATTTTACATTTACAAACTCATCTATATTTTTAAGGGGTGAACCGCCTTTACCGCTAAATTTAATATCAATGGGAAGCTCTACCGGTAAATCTTGCTCAGGTACTGCAATGGTTCCACATTTTTTGCAATTTATCATCGGTATTGGCGTGCCCCAATACCTCTGCCGCGAAATTCCCCAATCCCTGAGTCTGTAGTTTATCTGCCTTTTCCCAATTTTATTTTCTTGCAGATATTCTATCACCTTTTCTTT
>SMWS01000002.1 GCA_004356685.1 Deltaproteobacteria bacterium | reverse complement strand
TAATTATATTACTTTTTTTACTTACGAGAAGTCAAATGGTGAATATTAAGGAGTTTATTGCGGGTTTAATTTGAAACCATCAGAAGAACAACCGAAGAACCTTCTTTTGGTTTGTATTCGAGTGCAATTGATGATTTTGGTCCCTGCCACACGTAGTTTTGATAGCCAAAATAGTCAATCTTGCTGAAATCCTGACCGTACTTTTCAATTGACTGCTGTCTAAGTTCTTTCCAGTTTTCAATTCCTTTGGTTTTTAATGCTACAAAATAGAGCTTATCGTCACTGAAGCCATATTCAATGCTGCTAAGAGCTATTCCACCATAATTTAGGATATCCATCGTATTTCTGTAAATTTTTATATCACCCTGGCTAGTCCTGCCACTTTTTACAAATTCCATATTCTGAAGAGAATCTATCCCGGTTCCCCATTTGAGGCTGCCAAACCCGTCAAGCTGGTTTATAAAATTTACCTGTTCAACAGATACCGCCGTGTATGTTAAAAACAGATTTGCTATCAAAAACAGCACAGCAAAACTAAGTGATTTACATCTCATCATTATTCCTCCCAAATCTTTATCTCCCGACTCCCGTTGGTTACCTAAAAATAACTATAGTATTAAACACTTTACCAACTTAGTATTAAGTATAATATCAACACATAAATAAATAAATACGACTTTAATCTGATTTTTATAAATTGTGAGTTTGTTTTGAGAATATATTTGTAATACTTCATAGATGATATTAAGATTGATCTCTAACTCATAAGTATATTTGAATATTTCATGTAATGTAAATTAGCAGAAATTACTGGAAAATTTTTATTAACGTAACTTATTGTAGTTATTATATTTTATTTTTATTAAAAAATAACCTCTTGACAACCACAACATATTGTGTTTGAATCGTATTCATAGTACAACATATCATAATTACATTTGTTAATATGTTTGTTTATGTTTAGTAAAGAATAGGGGGAGTTAATGGCTTCAGAGAAGATCGAGGACTCACGTTCAAACGGAAATGGAACAGTAACTGTAGTAGAAGAACAGAAAAATGTTGAAAGCGGTTCTGAAGCAAAAAATCGGGGTGAATACAGCGAAGGCCTAATAGATCTACCTGAAGAGACCCTTGAAGCCTTTGGTGGGGATGAACTTAGAGCAAGGGTATTTTTTGAAAAATACGCTTTAAGAGGCAAATCAGGAAAAATGGTTGAAACAACCCCTGAGCAGATGTGGCAAAGGGTTGCAAAAGAAATATCATCTCCTGAAAAAACTACCGACCTTAAAAAAGAATGGGAAGAGAAATTCTTCTGGCTCCTCAAAGATTTTAGATTCATACCAGGGGGCAGAATTCTATTTGGCGCCGGCCAAAAAAGAAGGGCAACACTCCTTAATTGTTATTATATGCCAATTAAAGAAGATTCGATTGAAGGCATATTTGAATGGTGCAAAGAGGCTGCAAGAACATACTCTTTTGGCGGTGGAGTAGGTACTGATATTTCAATACTAAGGCCAAAAGGGGCCCCTGTTAACAATTCTGCTATTTATTCTACGGGTGCCGTATCATTTATGAATTTACTCTCGACTACCACAGGCACTATTGGTCAGGCTGGCAGGCGCGGCGCTCTTATGATAACCATAGACGTCAGTCACCCCGATATTGAAGAATTTATAGATATAAAGAATGACGCTGAAAGATCTAAAGTGAACTTTGCCAATATATCGATCAAAATCACCGATGATTTCATGAGGGCTGTGCAAAAAGATACAGATTTTGAGCTTTCATTTGAAAGTGAAAAAGTAAATATTAGCAAAAAGGTAAGTGCCAGAAAAATTTGGGACAAACTAATTAAATCTGCATGGGCATCAGCAGAACCTGGCGTGATATTTTGGGATGCCGTTAAAAAATATTCTCCAACCGAATACAACGGCATGGAAGTAAATGGCGTAAACCCTTGCAGTGAACAGGCTTTGGAGGATTATGGAAATTGCTGTCTTGGAAATATTAACCTTTCATTATTTGTAAAAAATTCATTTACTGAAGATGCTTCCATTGATTGGGCAAACCTGGAAGAAACCTGCAAATATTCAGTCAGGTTTTTGGACAACATTTTAGATTACAACATGCAAAAGCATCCGCTTAAATATCAAACAAATGCCTCAGCGCTATCGAGAAGAATAGGAGTAGGGTTTACCGGGTACGGCGATATGCTTGCAAAGCTAAACATTAAATATGATACCGACGCAGCTGTTGAGTTTGCCGATAAAATGTTTGAGCATATTAAAAATACAGTTTATGAAGCAAGCTCTGATCTTGCCGCTCAAAAAGGCAGCTTCCCAGCATATGATGAGGAAATTCACCTTTCCAAACCGTTTCTCAAAACTATTGATAAAAACGTAATTGAAAAAATTAAAAAGCAGGGATTAAGAAATGCATGCATTCTAACAGTTCCACCTGTAGGAAGCGGGTCTGTACTGGCCGGAACCTCAAGCGGTGTCGAGCCTATATTTGCGCTTTCATATTTCAGAAGATCGAAGTCACTGTCTAAAGAAGAATTTAAGGTATATCATCCGCTTGTTAGTGAATATATTGAGCAGTTTGGACTGAGTGATGATTCGCAAGTTCCTGAAATATTTGTAACTTCTCATCAAATTAAACCAGAAATGCGTGTAAGAACTCAGGCAGCGATTCAAAAGCATATAGATTCATGTATTTCAAGCACGGTGAATCTGCCTGCTGATATATCGCTGCAAGAAGTTGAACAGATTTACTTCTTAGCCTGGAAGCTCGGTTGTAAAGGTATCACAGTATACAGAGAAGGTTCCAGAGAAGGTATTTTAATCACAGACGATGGCGTTAAGCAGCAACAGGCAAAAGAAGAAAAGGAACATTTCCAACCCCGGGATGAAGGGCAAAAAACCCCACAACACCCCATCTCTACCCCCCTTCATCCCGAAAATGAAATCAAGCCTGTAAAACGTCCTCAGATGCTTGAGGGTTTTACAGAAGTGATCAAAACTGGTTACGGCAGTCTTTATGTAACCATTAATACCTATGGGGGTAAGCCTTTTGAGGTTTTTATCCAAATAGGAAAGTCAGGCTATTCAACGATGGCAGATGCGGAGGCAATCGGAAGGCTAGTGTCGCTATCGTTACGCTCAGGCGTGAACGTAAAAGATGTAGTGGAACAACTTGAAGGCATAGGCGGAGCTTCCCAGGTCTATTCCGAAGGGAAGCTCGTCATGTCAATTCCCGATGCGATTGCTACTATTTTAAGAAAGCACTTTATTGATGAAGCAAAAGTTTCAAAAAAAGCTTCGGATATAGATCTTGAAGTATGTCCTGATTGCAGCAGTAGGTCGCTTGCTTTTGAATCGGGCTGTGTAACCTGCAGAAGCTGTGGGTACTCAAAGTGTGACTAGAGCATAAAGTTACTATTAGATGAGATTAAACAATCTCGTAATCATTTTCATAATCCATTATGCGCTGACAGCGTGGATATTATCAACATCTCCCCTCGCGTCTTCTGATATTTTAATTGGAGGAGGCGGTATGTTTGATCCAGTTTTGCAGTTTTTCAGAGATTATCTTTTCTTTCCCGTAAGACAAATTATAAATATTTTCAATGTTGGGCTTCATGGTTATTGGGCTTATGTACCATATATACTTAACAGCATTCTTTGGACGGTATTTTTAAATTATATATATATTCTGGCAAATAATTTTTTTAACCCCAAAAGGCTTTCATAAATCAGTTAAGTAATTTAACAAAGGTTATAATAGTTGTTGCATGAAGATTTCTATATTCCAGGTAGATGCATTCACAAGTGAACTATTTTGTGGAAACCCCGCTGCAGTATGTCCATTGGAAAGTTGGATTGATGATAAAATTCTTCAGTTGATTGCTTATGAAAATAATCTTTCTGAAACTGCTTTTTTTGTTAATGAAAATGACGGATATAGGATAAGGTGGTTTACTCCAACGTGTGAAGTTGATCTCTGCGGTCATGCAACCCTTGCATCCGCCTATATAATTTTTAATGAAATTGATAGTACTGTTTCGAATATTAAATTTTTTTCAAATAGTGGAGAACTTAATGTTACAAGAAATTCAGATTTAATATCATTAGACTTTCCTTCCCTGCCTCCAAAAATATCGCAGAATCCAGAAAACATTTATTCCGCTTTCAATATAAAACCAAATGAAGTATTGGAAGCAGAAGATTATTTATTAATTTATGATAATGAGAAGCAGATCGAGAGTATATTGCCTGATTTAAATGTTTTGAGATGTATTGATTTAAGGGGAGTAATTGTTTCTTCAAAAGGAAATGATTGTGATTTTGTTTCCCGGTTTTTCAGCCCGAAATACGGGATTGATGAAGATCCGGTTACAGGTTCAGCCCATTGCACATTAATCCCTTACTGGTCAGAAAAATTAAGAAAGAAAAAACTGCATGCGAAACAGCTATCAAAAAGAGGCGGAGAGCTGTTCTGTGAAATGAAAAATGACAGGGTCGTGATATCAGGGAAAGCGGCCCAGTATTTGAGGGGGGAGATTGAGATATAATTGCTTTATAATAAACACAGGTGAAATAATCTCATGACTTTAGGATTTGCTATTGCATCTTGGGAAGAATCTGCAGGCCCTGCTGTAATTGTAGTAGCAGACAGTCGTTTGACATCAGAACATGCAACATTGTCTGATCAGTATGTTAAGACCTACGAGATAGGAGGTCGTAGCGCAATCATTGCTGCTGGTAACGCACTTCCAGCAATTAATGCTGCGGATATAGTACGTCCTGTAATAGAAAATCATAACCGTCACAATACCGAGCCTATGGGATTTTATGATAGTGTTCGATTATTTGCGTTTTTCCTTAGGCGAGTTAGCCAAGGTCCAAGATGGTCATCACAGGTTGCAGTAGTAGGTTTTTTACAATCGGGTCGTCCATGTATTGCTTATCTGGTGATATCACCAAACCGAAATCGTGTAAGGTTCTTCAGTGTAAATGTTGGGCAAAATAAAGTAATCCCCGTAGGTAATCGAGAAGCATCACAGTTTCTTCTACAAGGGCTTGCAACCGCTCATGAGGAAAATAAACCAATTCTACAATCTGGTGTATCACTTCTATGGTACATGAGTTCCCATTCTGGAGCATTTGATTCTGTGGGTGGTGGACTTACTATTGGCACTTGTGCGATTGATAACGAACATTTTTCCTGGCCTATTATCGAAATTGATGGACACAACTTTCTCCGAGGCTTCGATGTAACTGAATATATACGTCCTTCGTGGCCACCTGCAATACAAGTGCATTATGATCAAGACTGGTGTTCGACTCTTGATCAGCAGATTAATAGTAATTCGGAGCATATACATGAACATGTTACTATTGCGGGCGCAGGTTATGAGATAGATGAATTATCGACTCCTGAAAGTCTATTTCAAATGCACGATGACCCTGAAGAATTCCAAAACGGGATAGCACTTTCAGATTAACATTCATTTGGCATTTTCCCGCTTTCTTTGACTCTCAAAATGTATAATTGTAGATTTATTGCTAATATTGAATAGCTATTTATAAAAGGAGAAGGTCATGCAGATACGACAGATGGTGTCCGCTAAGATTAAGGTTGTCGCCGCCAATGCCGTCCAGGGATTCAAGAACAACCCAGCAGTCCAGCGTATCAAAGAATTACAGTGTCAGGCACTGACATTGTTTCATGTATATAATGAATAATGAAACTTATCATGCAGCATGATAATAATAGCAAAATATATAGTGCCAGGTCTTGACATTGGACATAAGCAAAACATATATTTTGACTAAAATTTAATTAAATGTATTGAATTCAATTTATTTATGAAAAGAACTTGTGAACTATGTAGTGATCTATCTGATATATATCAGTTTAATTCTCCCGATGATTATATTAATGCAATAAATACTCTTAAATCAAAGGTAAATAGCAATACTTTTACCATAGTTGAGCCTGATGAAGACTTTCAAGGTGATATGACTGAACTGTTAGAACTACCAGATTCACCCCCATATCCAGATATAATGTTTTATAAGTATAAATGTACATATTGCCTGATAACCTATAATATATTTTTAGACTGGTATCATGGTAAAGGTGAAATTCTTAGAAATAATTAGGTTGTAATTAGTAACGTAATACCTTCTAGGTGTGGACATTGAATACAATTTATAATAATTCAATTTCTGGACAATAAATATATTTATAATAAACCTACTTCATATAATCCTATATTAGACATAAAGCATTTATTTTTGACTATAATTTTACAAATTATTAATGTGCTACTAAAACTTCTCAAACAAGGAGATTGAATTATGGGAGACAAGAAATCTTCTGAGGCATCACTGCTAGCAGAGGTATGGGAGCAACACCTGAAATCTGAATTTGAACTGAAGGACGCCGATGCTGCAATAGATACGATGACTGATAGCCCGGTACTCATACACGTGCCAGTTTGTGCAGGAGCTTCAGGTCGTGAGGAACTGCGAAATTTCTATGCCAATGTT
>SMWS01000025.1 GCA_004356685.1 Deltaproteobacteria bacterium | reverse complement strand
GAAGAACGGATAATATTAGCACTGGATTTTGCAGAATTTGAAGAAGCTGAAAGCTGGGTCAAGAGATTTAAAGGGAAAATCCCAACATATAAAGTAGGACCAATTCTATATTTAAAACATGGAAAGGAAGTATTAAGCAGGTTTTCTGAACTCGGAGCGGAACTCTTTTTAGACCTTAAGTTCCATGATATTCCCTCAACAGTAGAAAAAACCGTGAGACAGCTTGCTGGTCTTAATATAAAAATGTTTACCCTACATGCCCTTGGCGGTTTTGATATGATGAAAAGAGTATCTGATTCAGTTGCCGAAGAAGCAGATAAGTTGTCAAAGCCTAAACCAATGACTCTGGCAGTTACTGTACTTACAAGTCACGACATAAGCACTTTAAATGAAATAGGTATTAATAACTCAACAAAAGATGAAGTTTTAAAACTTGCAGGTGTTGCAGAAAAAGCAGGAATTGACGGGCTTGTGTGTTCAGGACAGGAGCTGGAATTTGTTAAAAAAGAATTTGGGGACAGGTTTAAACTCGTAATCCCTGGGATAAGACCAGCAACTAAAACACACGATCAAAAAAGAGTTGTGACTCCTAAAGATGCCATTTTAAAAGGCGCCGATTACCTTGTAATAGGCAGGGCAATAACTGAAGCAGAAAATCCGGAAGAAATAGTAGAACAAATTAAGAGAGATATAGTTGATTTCTAAATTAAGTAAAACCCTGGTAAGACAATACATCTAAAGCTTCTTTATTTAGTCGCCTTGCATGCTTGTTGATAATATCAAGATCATTGTTATTCTTTTCCGAATTTCTTATTTCTTTAAGGTAATAATTAATCGCGGACTCAATAAATGCAGAACGATTAATATAATTTTTTGACCTTTGCTTTATTTCTTGTAATAAATCTTTTGAAAGTGAAACTGAGATATTGATTTTCATATTATTTTAATCAATTTGCACCTTAGTATGAGTCAAAGCATTAAAAATAAGAAGTCACGCAGCCTTCTTGCTCTGTTTCTTATTAAAAGTGAATTCATTATTTCTATCTACGTCTACTAATATCAGATCGCCTTCTTTGTACTGCCCTTTTAACAGCTCAGTTGCAAGAGGATTTTGTATGAGTCTTTGTATAGTCCTTTTTAGCGGGCGTACACCATATACCGGGTCATATCCCTGCTCTGCAAGAGCTTCCTTAGCTTTTTCAGAAAGCTCAATATCCATTTTCTTATCTTCTAATCTTTTTCTTAAGAAATTTATCTGGATATCTACAATTTCTTTAATGTGATCCTTTGTCAGTGGTTTGTAGATTATGATTTCATCTATCCTGTTTAAGAACTCGGGTCTGAAAGTAGACTTAACTACCTCCATAATGTTTTCTTCAAGTAGTTTTTCGTCTTTTATATTTTCAGAAATGTACTGGCTTCCAAGATTAGAAGTCATAATAATTACAGTGTTTCTGAAGTCTACAGTCCTTCCCTGACCATCTGTAAGCCTTCCGTCATCCAATATCTGCAGTAGTACGTTGAAGACATCACTGTGAGCTTTTTCAATTTCGTCAAAGAGTATCACCGAGTACGGTCTTCTCCTTACAGCTTCTGATAACTGTCCGCCTTCTTCATAGCCAACGTATCCGGGAGGAGCGCCTATTAATCTTGAAACTGTGTGCTTTTCCATATATTCACTCATATCGATCCTGACCATGGCACTATCATCGTCAAACATAAACTCTGCAAGCGCCTTTGCAAGCTCTGTTTTACCTACACCCGTAGGACCCAAGAATATGAACGAGCCTATCGGTCTGTTTGGATCGGAAAGACCGGAACGTGAACGCCTTAGTGCATCTGAAACTGCTTTTATAGCATCATTCTGGCCGACAACTCTTTTTGCCAGTCGGTCTTCCATCTTTATAAGTTTTTCGACTTCGCCTTCCAACAGACTTGATACGGGTATTCCTGTCCACTTTGCAACAATCTGAGCAATGTCCTCGGCGTCTACTTCTTCTTTCAGCATCTTGCTGCTTTTCTGAATATCTACAAGTTCTGCATTTAGTTTTTCTAATCTCTCGTTTAAGTCTGGTAATTTTCCATAAAGAAGTTCTGATGCATTAGAGAGATCACCACTCCTTTGAGCTTTTTCAGCTTCTACTTTTACATTTTCTATTTCCTCTTTTGTTTTTCTTATTTCAGATATGTGATCCTTTTCTCTTTGCCAGTGAGCCTTCAATCCTGACACTTCCTCATTGAGATTAGCCATGTCTCTTTCGATATTTTTAAGTTTCTCTTTTGATGAGTTGTCTTTTTCCTTTGCCAGGGCCTGCTTTTCAATCTCAAGCTGTATGATCTTCCTGTTAAGCTCATCAATCTCGGTAGGCATTGAATCAATTTCTATTTTAAGCCTGGCAGCAGCTTCGTCTATTAGATCGACCGCTTTATCAGGTAAAAATCTTGCCGTGATATACCTGTTGGATAAAACACCTGCTGCAATAAGCGCATCATCTTTTATCTTAACACCATGATGTACTTCATATTTTTCTTTCAGTCCTCTTAAGATCGAAATTGCTTCTTCTACAGACGGCTCTCCCACAAATACCTGCTGGAATCTCCTTTCTAAAGCTGCGTCTTTTTCAATGTGTTTTCTGAATTCATCCAGTGTTGTAGCACCAATACAGTGGAGCTCTCCTCTGGCAAGTGCCGGCTTTAACATATTTGATGCATCCATTGCCCCCTCTGCTGCACCTGCACCAACTACAGTATGGATTTCATCGATAAAAAGGATTATTTCACCTTCTGATTCAGTAACCTCTTTTAATACTGCTTTTAATCTTTCCTCAAACTGACCCCTGTATTTAGCACCGGCAATAATAGAACCTATATCCAGAGCGATAAGTTTTTTGTTTTTTAACCCTTCGGGTACATCTCCGTTAACAATCCTTTGTGCAAGACCCTCTACAATGGCAGTTTTACCAACACCGGGTTCACCGATAAGTACAGGATTGTTTTTAGTTCTCCTTGAAAGTACCTGTATAACTCTTCTAATTTCCTCGTCCCTTCCAATAACCGGGTCAACCTTTCCCTGTTTTGCAAGCTCGGTGAAATCTATTCCGAACTGTTTTAAGGACTGCATTGTGTCTTCAGGGTTCTGACTGGTCACAGGCTGATTTCCCCTAACTTCTTTCAGTGCTTTTAAAATATTGTCTCTGGTAATGTCTCCATTTTTTAGAGCATTTTTAAGTTCACCTGTGCAATTGTGAACTATTCCTATGAGCAGATGTTCAGTGCTTATATATTCATCTCCTAAAGACTTTGCCTCTTTTTCTGCAGTTCTTAGCGCCTGGCTAAGTTCTTTACTTACATAAATCTGATCTTCTGCCCCCTCTACTTTTGGAAGAGATTTATATTGCTTTTCAGAAATGTCTTTTATTGATTGAACGTTTGCCCCTAATTTAGAAATAACTTCATTGGGAATTCCCCCATCGGAGAGTAAGACAAATAAAACATGGGCAATGTCTATAACCTGATTGCTTTGATCTTGAGCAAGTGTTTGGGCTTCGTTTAATGCCTCTTGTGCTTTTATTGTTAATTTATCAAATTTCATTTTTATCTCCCTGATTTAATACCATTATTCTTAAGATATTAATGAAAAGTTTGATTTCAAGACTAAAAAACCTTTATATATTCAAACGATATTAAAATGGTAATATTATTATTTTGTGAATTTTGACTTTTATACTTTCACTTGTATGTTGTCGGTTTTTTATTTATAGCATTACAATTAAAAGGAGAAAAAGAATTGGCAAGCTTAGGGCAGCATTTCATTTTTGAACTCTACGACTGTAATCCTGTAATATTGGACGATCTTGAAGCTATTAAAGAGATAATGTTAACTGCTGCAAAAAAATCCGGAGCAACAATACTAAATAATTTTTTGCACAAATTTTCCCCTCAGGGTGTAAGCGGGGTAGTAATTATTGCTGAATCACATTTGGCTATTCACACATGGCCGGAAAACAACTATGCCGGTGCGGACTTTTTTACCTGCGGAACAAGAGTAGACCCACTTATTGCTTATGAATATATAAAGCAGCAGCTAGAGTGTAAATACAGCAATTACACTAAGCTTGACAGGGGTAAAATAGAAGAAATTGAAAAAGCTGCGGGGCACTCTTCTATTTGATTGTTAAGCCATAACTTTGATTACGACTCTTTCGATTTCTGTTTTAGGAACTGCGCCTATAATCTGCTCTGCAACTTCTCCATCTTTGAAAACCAGAAGTGTCGGGATACTTCTAATACCAAACTTCATGCTTGTTTTCTGATTGTCATCTACGTTTAGTTTTCCTACTTTTAATTTTCCCTCATAAGTCTCGGAAAGTTCTTCAACAACAGGAGCAATAATTCTACAGGGGCCGCACCAGGGAGCCCAAAAATCAACCAAAACAGGGGTTTCACTGTTTAGAACTTCATTTTCAAAATTTTCATCGCTGAACACATTTATGTTGCCGCTTGCCATTAAATTCTCCTTATATTATCGATTATGCATGTAGTATGCTAACTAATTTCAGATTTTTCAAGGTGATTTGTTTTTTTGTAGATTCTTATATCGTTTTTAATTGTTAAGATAAAAAAAAGTAGGTTTAGATTCAATATTAATTGCAAGCAAACTTGTTATTAGAGCCTTTTTGTTTGTACCTAAAGCAGTAAGCTCGCCGGACATGAGTTTTGATTAATTGGAGTTGTATTGCCATTTAATTATAAATCGATAAGAATATCAAATCTTTCAGGCCAATAATTAATCTAAATAGAGTAATTATTAGTAATTCAATAATGATAAGTCAGAATATATGGATTAAAATATAAGTTCTTATAATATACATAAATGAATAGTTCTAAAATTATCAATTCAATATTGTTATTATTTCTCACAACAACTATTTCTCTTTCTCAAGCTCCACCTCCAACACCCGTTGAAGTTGCACTGGTTGAGGAAAAAGTATTAAAAAGGCCTGTGAGTTTTGTAGGAAATGTTGTTCCTTTCAAAAGAAGTGTTATAGCAAGTGAAGTTGAGGGTCTTGTTAGCAAATTCCTCGTATATGAGGGACAGTTTGTAAAAGAAGGCGACGTATTAGTGGAATTTAAAACCAGTACCCTGGAGATAAAGTTGAAGGAAGCTAAAGCCTCCAAACAGGAAGCTGCTTCAAGATATAATCTTGCTAAAAACAACCTTAAAAGAGTTAAGGATTTATACGATAAGGGTGTGGCATCAATACAGGAACTTCAGGATGCAGAGTCAGAGAAAAATGCCTGGTATGCAAGGCTTATTCAGCAAAAATCGCAGATTGAGCAGGATGAATATAACCTCTCTGTTTCCAGCATTAAAGCGCCGTTTAGCGGTTATGTAGTTGTAAAATATACCGAGGTTGGGCAGTGGGTTCAGGAGGGCGGGCCAATACTCGAACTTATAGAAATAGACAGATTGAAAATTGTTATAAACATACCAGAAAACTATATTGGCAAATTAAAGGTTGAAGACAGGGTCATCGTAAATTTTGATGCTCTCCCCGATATCAGGATTGAAGCGAAGGTTGATTCAATAGTTCCCCAGGCCGACAGTGAATCAAGAACATTTCCTGTAAGGATCATTTTGGATAATAAGGACTATTTAATCAAAAGCGGAATGGTCGCAAGGGCATCATTCTTAATAGGTAATGAACAGCCTGTAATACTGGTTCCAAAAGATGCGATAGTCGAATTTAATAAAAACAAGATGGTTTATGTAGTTAATAATGGCTCTGCCCAGCCTGTGCCGGTTATTCCCGGTTTTGCTTTTGAGGATCTGATTCAGGTTACCGGACAAATCTCAAAAGGGCAGCAGGTAGTAATTAGAGGCAATGAACGCCTGAGACCAAATCAGCCTGTAAAAGTAATTAACAGCATTGATAAGTCTTCAGAGTCCTGATGAAATTAGTTGAAGCTTCCATACAAAAACCGGTCAGTGTAGCAGTGGGTGTAATATTTATAGTACTCTTTGGTTTAATATCTCTTTT
>SMWS01000024.1 GCA_004356685.1 Deltaproteobacteria bacterium | reverse complement strand
TCCATACCCCTTTTTTTCTTCTCTTAAAACAGTAGCCCCCAAATCAGTTGCGATTTTTTCAGTCTCATCAGTTGAGTTATTATTTACTACTACAACTTCACTAATTAAATCTTTTGGAATATCTCTTAAAACTTTTCCAATCGAATCTTCTTCGTTAAAAGCAGGAATTATTACAAGAATTTTTTCACACATATCATTATTTGTTTAAACAATCTTTTTTAACTTAATTAAGAATTAAACAGCTAGTTATTAAAATAAAATACGGCTGCAAAATAATACAAATCATACTCGGAAAAACAAAATAACAGTAAGGAAGATTAAACATGCACAAGGATAAAAACAAAAAAATGTTCAATTCAGTAATATATTATTTGATATATTATACTAAAATAAATATAATTTTAGTTGATATGAAAATTGAACAAACAATATGGACTGATAAACAAGGATGGTATCCAAAAACTCCGGGGAATTTAGTCGATTCACCACAGCTAGTTTTAGTTTTTGGAAGTTCATCCAATATTAGCAATAACAACCATTTAAACATTATCAAAAAAGCATATCCTGATTCTCAAATTTTAGGCTGCTCTACAGCTGGTGAGATCATTGAGGACAGAGTAATTGACGACTCTTTGACAACTACAGCTATTCATTTTGAAAATACTGATGTCGAAAGTGTAAGGATCAAGATAAAAGATGCAGGAGAAAGTTATAAAGCAGGTAAATACTTATCAAAATCTCTAAATAAAAAAGGCCTTGTACATATTTTTGTAGTTTCAGAGGGAATAAATATAAATGGGAGTGAACTGGTTAGAGGACTTACAGATAGTCTGCCTGAACATATTACTGTTACAGGAGGACTATCAGGAGACGGCGAAAACTTTAAAAAAACATGCATATTGTGGAATAATGTTGTTGAAGAAAATTCGATAGCAGCTATTGGTTTATACAGTACTAGACTTAGAGTTGGTTATGCATCCATGGGTGGGTGGGATCCTTTTGGTCCTGAAAGATTAATTACTAGATCTAAAGAAAATGTACTTTATGAATTAGATAATAAATCCGCACTGCAGCTATATAAAAAATATCTGGGAGAACACGCAAAAGGACTTCCTGCAACTGGGCTCCTTTTTCCTCTAAGCATAAGAGAAACCGAAGATGAGAAAGGTGTTGTAAGAACAATACTTTCTGTGGATGAAAAAAATCAGAGCATGACATTTGCTGGGGATGTGCCTGAAGGTTCTTATGCAAGGCTCATGAAAGCAAACTTTAATAGACTTATAGACGGCGCTTCAGGTGCTGCCAAAACATCATATGAATCTATCGGCTCAGAGCCGCCTGATCTGGCTATTTTAATTAGCTGTGTAGGAAGAAAAATGGTATTGAAACAGAGGATTGATGAAGAAGTTGAAGCTGTAAGGGATATTTTAGGAAATGAAGCTGTTTTTACCGGATTCTATTCTTATGGAGAAATCTCTCCATTCACACTAGACGCCAAATGTGAATTGCATAATCAAACTATGACTATTACAACCTTATCTGAGAAAATATAAATGGAAAACTATCACAGCCTACTTAAAAAACAAACTAGGCGTCATTTCAATGACATAGAAACCTTAAGTGAAGATGTAAAAGACTTTATAAAATCAGTGGATTATTCATATAATGAATTTGATTCCGATAGAACTATGCTTGAACGCTCTCTGGATTTAAGTTCACAGGAACTTTTACAGGCAAATGCTGATATGAGAGCAGTTTTTAACACATCACCTGATCTATTTATTTGGATTGATAAAGAAGGAGTAATTATCGATTCTAAAGGTGGCAAAGAATCAGATCTATATCTTCCAGTTGATAAACTTATTGGTAAAAAAATTCAAAATATACCAATCAAGTCTTTAGGAATTAAGTTCCAAAAAGCTGTAAAAAGAGTGTTTAAAACAAAATCAATTACATCTATAAATTATTCGTTAAAAAAAAATAATAATGAAAATTTCTATGAAGCAAGACTATTACCACTTACAGATAATCAAATTATTACCATAATAAGAAATACCACAGAAGCGAAAAAGGCGGAGCATGATTTAATAAGAAAAAATCGTTTTGAAACGATTATTAGCTCTGTAACTAAAAGTGTTCATTCCTCTATTGACCTTTCTGAAGTTCTTCAAAGCTCGGCAAAATCTATATTAAAAAACATGGATGGGGTTGATGCTGTTGGAATATATATGGTAGAAGAGAAACTAGCTATATTAAAAGCACACGCAGGGCTGACAGAAAACTTTATCAGTAGAGCAGGGGAAATACGCTACCCAAATGGCTTTACATGGAAAACACTTATAGATAACAAAGTACTTTATTGTGCTGACGTTGAAAAAGATAAATACATTGGTCCTGCAGGAATACGGCTTGGAACAAAAAGCTATGTGTCAATGCCAATCAACTATGAAGGAAAGCCTGTCGGAACAATAAATACTCATTCTTTTAACAAAAATTCATTTGATCAAGAGCAACTAAATTTGTTAAAAATAGTTACTCAACAAATAGAAGTGGCCATACGTAATGCAAATAAAGCTGATGAGTTAAGACAATCCGAGGAACGTTATCGAACCTTATTTGACCAGTCTCCAATAGGAATATGTATTTTTGACAAGGACATGACCATCACTCAATGCAACAATGCTATGGTTAACATATATCAATCTTCATATGAAAAAATAATCGGTCTCAATATGCATAAACTTAATGATAAGACTTTTCTTCCCATAGTAGAAGATGCATTAAAAGGGAAAACAGCGCGTCATGAAAGTCTTTATGAGACTTCAACAAGCAGTGCAAAATTACATTTGTTAACATCCGTAGTTCCACTCAAAGATCCCAACGGGAAAGTTGATGGGGTTATGGGTGTAGTAGAAGATATTACCAAACGTAAACAGGATGAACAGGAAATACTTAGACTTAACACTGATCTAGAAAAAAGGGTAGCCGAAAGAACAATTCAGCTGAGAGCTGCAAACAATGAACTCGAAGCTTTTAGCTATTCTGTATCCCACGACCTCAGGTCCCCTCTTCGTGCCATGGATGGATTTAGCCAGGCAATTTTAGAGGATTACCAAGAAATATTGGACGAAAAGGGAAAAGACTACTTGGTGCGAATAAGAACAGCTTCTCAAAGAATGTCAGAACTAATTGATGATTTACTTAACTTATCAAGACTTACGAGAAGTGAAATGAAATTTATAGAAGTCAATCTTTCTAAATTAGTTAAATTCCATGCCGGTGAGCTTTTAACATCAGATTCCAAACGTAGAGTTTCCTTTAATATTGAAAATGATGTTATAGTGAAAGGCGACCCCAAGCTGCTTGATATAGTAGTCGAAAACCTGTTAGGAAATGCCTGGAAATTTACGTCTAGAAAATCCAGTGCAATTATAGAATTTGGTGTTAAACAAGAATTTGATAATCTTATCTATTTTGTTAAAGATAATGGCGCAGGATTTAACATGAAATATTCTGATAAATTATTCGGCCCTTTTCAGAGACTTCATTCAGAACCGGAGTTTAGAGGTAGCGGCATTGGCCTTGCCACGGTTCAGAGAATAATTACTCGCCACGGAGGAAAAATATGGGCAAAAGGTGCTGCTGGAAAAGGAGCCACATTCTTTTTTACTTTATAGGAGGGTTAAGACTGATATGAGTGCTACTATAGATAAGATCATATTGCTAGTAGAAGATAATCCAGACGACGAAGAACTAACAATGAGAGCTCTCAAAAAAAATAATATAAGTAATGAAATTGTAGTAGCCCGCGATGGCGCTGAAGCTTTGGACTATCTATTTGCAAGAGGTAAATATTCAAAAAGAGATACGTCAATAATGCCTCAACTTATTTTACTCGATTTAAAACTCCCAAAGATTGACGGCATTGAAGTTCTTAAGCAAATCAGGTCCGATGACAGAACAAAGCTTCTTCCAGTTGTTATACTTACTCTGTCAAAAGAACAGCAAGACCTTGTAGACGGTTACAGTTCTGGTGCAAACAGTTACATAAGAAAACCAGTCGATTTTAAAGAATTTGTAAAAGCTGTAGGCCAACTAGGATTATACTGGCTTGTTCTTAATGAATCTCCTCCAGCAAAATAATAAGTACAATGAAAAAAAGCATCCGCTTATTAATAATTGAAGATTCAGAAGATGATGCAGAACTGTTGGTAAGAAAAGTTACAAAGTCAGGGTATAAAATAAAATACACCCGGGTAGAATCTGAAAAAGAAATGAAGTCTGCTTTACAGCAAGAAGTCTGGGATCTGATAATCTCTGACTATTCTCTGCCTAATTTTACAGGACTTTCCGCAATCAACCTAATAAATCAATTAAATATTGATATTCCTTTTATAATAGTATCTGGAGCTATAGGAGAAGACATCGCTGTGGAAGCCATGAAAGCAGGCGCTCATGACTATATAATGAAAGATAACTTGGCACGACTTAGCCCTGCGATTGAGAGGGAGCTGCGTGAAGCTAAAATTAGAAACGAACGCAAACAGGCAATCAGTGCACTAAGAGAAAGTGAACAGAAATATCACACACTTTTTGACCAATCCCCCGTAGGGGTATTTATTGTAAATAAAAATTTAATAATAACTGAATGCAATAAAAGAACTACAGATATTTTCCTAACTCCTATAGAAGAAATAATTGGTCTGGACCTAAAAAAAATAAATGACAAATCTTTAATTTCTTTGATCAAGAAGGCGTTTAAAGGAGAATCTTCTCAGCAGGATATACATTATAAAGCTACAGATGGTACAGATAAGATATGGCTGTATTGCTTCGTCTCTCCTTTAAGAAATTCTAATAATGAAGTAACCGATGCAATGGCAGTACTTGAAGATATCACTGAAAGGAAAAATGCTGAACAAGGTATCCAAAAATTAAACATAAACCTTGAAAATCGTGTAAAGTTGCGCACACACGAGCTTTCTAACATAAATCTTAAGCTCATAAGTGAAATTAATCAACGAAAAGAGGTAGAAAAGAAATTAAACTTATCGCTAAAAGAAAAAGAGATCTTGTTAAAAGAAGTTCACCATAGAGTTAAAAATAATCTACAGCTAATTTCAAGTATGCTTAGCCTTCAAGCAGACACATTGGAAGATAAAAACATCTTAAGTGTATTTGATGAAAGTCAAAGACGAATCCAAACAATTGCTCTGGTTCACGAACACCTTTACGGTTCTGAAGACATAGAACACTTTGATTTCTCCGAATATATTGAATCACTTTTGGACAACCTACTCACAGCATTCAACATACATCCTGGTTCAATTAAAACTAACCTGGATCTAGAAAACATAAAACTTGATATTGATAAAGCGCTACCTTGTAGCCTAATAATAAATGAGCTTATTTCAAACTCTTTCAAACATGCTTTTCCAGATATGTTGTCATCAGATAAATCATCAAAAAAAGATAACAAGATAGACATTAAGATTCACCAATCAAAAAACAGCCATATACTAATAAATATTGGTGACAACGGGATAGGATTTCCCAAAAACATAGATTTTAGTAATACAATTACCTTAGGACTTCAGCTTGTGTGCAGTTTAGTTGACCAGCTCAAAGGAACTATCGAGCTTTCTAATAAAGCCGGCACTAAATTTACAATTAGTTTTATTAGTTAAATCAATAATTTATTCTCGTTCATAAGAACAGGCGAAGCTGCAAGGCCGTCTACTTTTATAACCTCTCCAGTTTTTCTGTCTACCTGACCAAACTGTAAAACGCCTGTTGGGCAAGACTCTACACAAGCGCTGCACCTTACACATTCAGGATCATCCATAGGAAGACCCTTATTGGCAAAATTCATTATATCTATTCCCTGATGGCAGACTGATGTACAAACATTACACGAAATACATTTTTTCTTTTCTGAAATTATTCTGAATTTACTAAACCTTGCATAAATATGCATGAGTGCCGCAAGCGGACACATAAACCTGCACCATATCCTACCGCTATACCAAAAATAAAAACCATAACCCACAATCCCTGCAAGAAGCAGATCAACAAGCCATTTATAATTTAGTTCAATGCCATAAATAGACCAACCATACAAAAAACCTTCATAAAATCCCCTAAACGACTGGCCTAATCCGCTCTCAGGGCTAATCCAGCTAATAACCCTGGTAATCAATAAAATAAAAGCCAACACCAATATAACCTGACCAATTATATTAAGCCTGTTCCACTTAGCGCCATGGGGCATCTTATGCCTTTGAGTATCTCCGAGGGTTTCAGCCATTGCTCCGCATGAACAAAGCCAGCCACAGTATGCTCCCTTGCCCCACCGGTAAATCATAAAAGGAATAATTACAAAGGTTTGAATTAAACTTATTATAAGCCAGCCCCACATAGGTTGATAGCTGAATACATTCCATATAAAAAGAGGCCAGGCCAGAATAAATCCAAATGCCCTCCAATACTCCCTTCCATGACCATAAGTCACTACCGGAAAAAGCTCATCGGCTACCACCTTAAATATTCCCGAATCAAAAACCCCGTAAATACCCATTATCGGCAATACAAAATATGGCAGCAAAAACAGTGGTATGACCTGAACTGTTGCAAGTGATATTGTCTGAAGCTTAATGTAAGGAGTTTTTCTCCTTTTTATTCTTCTATAACCAAATATCACTATAAGACTTGTGTACAGTACTGAATAATAAAATCCCGGTTCCTGCAGAGTAATGGCTAATGAGCCTGCAAGAGTCGAAGGAATAGAAGAGACCTCTTCAATCTTTGTGCCAAGCTGAACAAATATATCAGGAATATTATGTGGAAAGATGTTTCTATCCTTAAAGAAATTTGTAACAGTACCCCCGGCTTTCCATGTATACACAAACGCGCAAAATAAAAGAAACAGGATCATGGATATCCAGCCGTAAATGCCTAATTCTCCTGAAATCTTAACTCCACTTCTCCGGAAAAAATCAAGT
Organism: Deltaproteobacteria bacterium; assembly: GCA_004356685.1. Classification (GTDB taxonomy): domain Bacteria; phylum Desulfobacterota_D; class UBA1144; order Nemesobacterales; family N074bin48; genus N074bin48. The sequence continues at coordinate 2,754 of SMWS01000024.1, read as the reverse complement.
GGAGCTTCTCTTCCAATCATAGAGAAAACTGCATCATTTGTAATGGTCTTTTCATTTTTATCCGAGTCAATAATTACAACTTCATTTTCTCTTATTTCTTTTACATTACTGTTCATTAAAAGAGTTATACTACCGGCCTTTCTATGCTCACCCAGAAAACCTCCGGCACTTGTAGTAACCCTTTCAGATACTGGCGTCTCTACAGAAACTTCAGCCATGGGGTCTGCCTTTAGCTTATTTAAATTTTCAATATTTTCTGGTTTTGGTCTCGAGAATTCCGGTTTCCTGTAACAATGAGTTACATATGATCCACACTGAGCTAATGCTATGGATGTTTCAAGTGCACTATCACCACCACCGACTACAAGCACATTTTTGCTACAATAATCTTTGGGATCATGAAGACGGTTAAATACCTTGTCCAGATCTTCTCCCGGAACACCAAGCTTCCTGAAGTTTCCCGACCTTCCTATTCCTACAATAACTCTTCTGGCTTTTAGAGTTTGTTCTTTTGGAATATGCAGTTCAAATACATCACCCTTCTTTTCAACTTTTTCCACCCTCCTGATTTTAGGAACAATGCCTTTATCAAGTGTTTGTGCTTTTAACTCTTCAACAAGAGGCTCTTTCACTTCTGCTGTAAACTGCAGATCACCACGGGGGATCATATCGGTAGGATATGTATAGATGGGTTTACCTATTGGAAAATTTAGTACCGTAGAAAAAGGTTCGGTGGCTTCGAAAATTTCAAAATTTAACCCAACCTTTTTGGCTTCAAGGGCTGCCGCCATTCCCGAAACCCCTGCCCCTATTACTACCAAATCCAAAACGCCCTCTTCTACTTGTTCTTTTTTCTTTTGAAAATCAGGGTCATCGAGTATGCTGTCGACTGCCTTAGCACCACTATCTGAAGAAAATTTCAGAAGGGGTATACCAGTTAAATCTCCGACAATATATAATCCTGGAATATTTGTAGAATAGTCTTTATTAACCTCAGGCAGTTTTTCTACTATTCCTGCAGGCCACTGTGTATGGAGCCATTTGGTATATTTTTTGATTAAACTTATCAAAACAGCCTCCGTACCCTCTATTTATATAGATTAACAAATATATCAGTATTTCTTAGTTTTTTATCTTATGTTAACTTCATTCTAAGATGACTTGTTAATTTGTGATTCTAAAATATCTGAAAGCTTATCTGTACTTACTTCACCCGCTCTGTCGTAAACTACTTTACCATCTTTACTGAAAATTGTTACATGGGGAATATAGTTTGTATAGTATTTTCGTTTTAAGCTCACCTGATCCTTGTTTCTAATATGGTCCAGATCGATTACTACAAAATTCACTTTTTCTTTAAATTTGTCATATAGCTCTACAGTTCTTTTTGCCTGCCTTTTAGAATTATAACATTTCCTATGATAAAAAATTATATGAGATGGCTTTTGAGTGCTGAGTTTCGCATAATCTAAATCTTTACCTGTGATTAAAGGCCCGTCATTCGAATCACTGCCGTACCTGAGTTTCCGATTTATAGTTAGATCAGTACCTGCAATAAGATTATTACTGATAAATAAAAATAGAATTAAAAACGTATAGAAACAATATTTTTTCATAATATCTCCTCATTTTATCATAATAAAGCTATGCTATAACATAGGTGATTTATTTTTTCTTATACATCTTACTACGCATTATTAGAGCAAATTTTATCACTTAAGATTCATATTGAAGTTTATGTTGTAGTCTTGATTTAAGAAATCTTCTTGCCCTCAGTATTCTTGACTTGACTGCCGCAATAGTAATACCCAGGATTTTTGCAACTTCGGGATTTGTAAGCCCATCAACATCTCTTAATATAAAAACTACCCTGTATTTTTGCGGTATGTTTTTTAATTCTTTTTCTACCATCTCTACAATTTCGGAGCTTTTGCTATCTTCATATGGACTGGGGTTATGACTGTCCTCTACATAATCAATATATTGAGAATTGCAATCATCGTTCATATCCTGATCTAACCTTAAATTGTTGTTGTGCTTGTATTCAGATTTCCTGTACATGTAACAAACATTAACAACAACTCTGTAAAGCCATGTAGAAAATTTTGATTCTTCCCTAAATGTGGATACCTTTTTGGTTAATATCAAAAACACTTCCTGCATTACTTCTTCAGATAAAGAGTGATTGCCAAGAATTCTGTAAGCAAGACCAAATACTATATTTTCATATTTTCTTATAATCAGGTTAAAGGATTGCTCATTATTATTGTTTACATAATCTTTAATGAGCTCCTCGTCTGTCTGAAAGCCTTCAGCAACTTCATCTCTGAGATTTATATTAACATTATTATATTTGCTGATCGTTTCGTATATCACTTATAACTACTATTGCCATTTTTCAACTCCTCTTAAATATGATTTTTTAAAAGCTCATCTATAAAAATTGGGCAATTCTTAATTCTTACTTTGTCTTCCATTAAACTTTTTAGCATTTTCACACCGTCAGGTTCTACATATCTGACACCTGAAAAATCCAGCAGCAATTCATCTAAATCTTTTTCATAAAATTCCAAACAAACCTCTTGCAGATAATCGACACAACTACCCACGATTCTGCCTTCAAGCTTTAGCTCGACTTTGTTACCTTCGTTTACAATCTCCGTGATTTTCAACATCGGATCTCTTATTTAATGAATAGTTTTCTTACTACTAAATACAATAAGTATGCCAAAGTAGAAAACACCTAGAATCTGA
>SMWS01000023.1 GCA_004356685.1 Deltaproteobacteria bacterium | reverse complement strand
CTAACCATTTAGCCGCCTCAGGCCATAAATTAATAATAGATTTATCACTAACCGACATTCCTATATGCCCGGTAGGACAAATAATTTCTTTATAATCTTTACTGGATATAAGTTTGTTTAGTATAGTACTTGAGGCGGGTGGTACCAAAAGATTGTGCTGTGCAATCAGGTTTAAAACAGGGCATTTAATTTTTTTAGGTTAATCGTTTTACCACTTATGCGGAGTTTGTTTTTTATTAATAAATTTTGCTGGTAGAAATATTTTACAAACTCTCTGAATACCTCGCCTGCAAGCGCAATATTATCACCGAGCCATTTTTCCATTGCTACAAAATTTTCAACAAATTTGTCGTCTTCTATATTTTCATAAAAATTTATATATTTTGATATAAAGTTTTGCACAGGCTTCATCATCAAAAAACATGTTTGCAGGTACTCAGCAGGTATATTGCCGTGGGCTTGCACAAACTTATCGACGTCAAAATTCTTTTTGTCGTTCCATAAACTGAGCGTGCCGTCTACACCAAAATCAACCCCTGTAGTTAAAAGAATCAGGTTTTCTATATCCTCCGGGTATAAAGCGCAATATATAACAGACATTGTGCCGCCCATGCAGCAGCCAAGTATGCTAACTTTGTCAGAGCCAGAGTGGTTTTTTAACCCTTTCTATAGTTTTTCTGATATAACGATTTATATACTGGTTTAGACCATAATGTTTATCTTCATCCCCTGGGATTCCCCAATCTATTAAATATACATCTATTGCACTGTTTAGTAGTACTTCTACTACACTTTTTCCAGGCTTAAGGTCTAAAATGTATGGCTTGTTAATGAGCACAAAAATCAGAATAGGGGGGTTTTGAGAGGTTTTTTTACTCTGGGTTCATAATGCAGAAGCTTTAATTTGTTTTCTGAAAAGATTATTTCACTGGGAGTAATTCCAACTTTTACTTCCTGGGTGCTTATTAATGCTTTTTCTACAGCTTTTTGAAATTTGGTTTGGACTGCCTCTGAATTGTTAATCATGCCGCCAAAAAATTCAGTAGCCATTAACTTATTTTTCCTCCCCTACCCAAAAACTACTTGCCGACTGGAAATGGGTTATCTGCTCTTTGCTTTCTTTTTAGATAGTCCGTCTACCTTATCCAGCAAATCATTGAGCTTTTCTTCAATTAGTACTATTGATGCCAGAGCTTTATTGACGTCTCCTTTGGTTGGCAGTCTCATGCTCTTTAGATAACCCTCAACTATCTTATTTAATTGAATCTTAACATCCGAAGTACTATTAATAGTTTTACCCATATTAGAGGCAAATATGGGACTATTTACCCACGTTTCGAGAGCTTCAGAAGCAGATTTTTCCCAAACTTCATAAAACTTCTTATAAGTATCAATATGATTATCTTCGCTGTTTTGTGAAGTGGAATTTTTTGAATTCGAAAAGTTGGTAACGCTAATATCTGGACTTTCTATAACAGTATTTTTCCATGCTTCATAAAACTTTTTATAATAATCTTTAAGCTCCGGGCTTGGTTCTGGCACTATTTGTTTTTCCTCTTATTTTTAACTATTGTTGGGCCGGTCAGCTTATCTACTTTATCACTTAAAATATCTAGTTTTGACTGGACTCTCTCAATAGATTTATTTAATATATCAATATCATCGATAAGGCTCGGTGAGTTGTGTGTTATACTTTTTGACATTATATCTTTCATGTACTCGTTAAACTCACTGGTTTTATCATTTGTCCATTTAGTGGAGTTTTCGAAAATATCATTCCTAATACTATTTATAGTAGTTTGAGATACAGAATCTTCCCAAATCTGAAAGAGTTTGTTGAAATAATCATTGTATAAGGATGATTTTTCTGTCATTTTCTATAGAAAAAAATAATACAAAAGATAGAATATTACCTTTTAGTTATTTATTTTCAAACGCTAAAATATTTTTAGGGTTATGGTTATTATGAATGCTCGCTATAATATTGCTCTGGCTTAATTATATTTTTTATGTTTTTTTACATAGATTGAATTTTGAAAATTATCTGAATGCTTAAAGTGAAATACTAAAAAATTAATACCGTTATTAATAAAAGTCTAAAATTTCAAATTAAATAATCTATGCAGGGAGTATTAAAACAATGTTAACTAAATCAGTGGATTATAAACTTATTGCAAATTTTATCTTTAATATAGTCTTTATAATATCAGTAATTTTTATCAGCACTGCGAAAATCTCGTATTCCGAACAACTCGATCTTAAAAAAGGTCAGAAACTTAAGGGAATAATCAGGGTGGGCTGTTTGCTGCCACTTAGCGGAAGATATGAGAAGCTTGGCACAAGCGCTCTGAGAGGAGTTTTTTCTGCAATAGAAAAAGTTAATGATCAGGATTATAGTTTCCAGGTTGTAGTTAAAGATTTTGAAGAAGACCCCGTAAAACTAAGAAAGTCTTTATTTGAACTTGTAAATGAAGATAATGTTTCATTAATAATAGGTCCGATACCAAGCAGTTATTCAAAAGATGTGTATTCGACTGTTGCAAGCCTCAAGATTCCTACTTTGATCTTTCCCGTTTCCTATAATTTAGCGCCTGAAAACCCTTATTTTATTAAATATTCTTTTTCGATAGAAAAACAAACTGAGATCCTTGTAAGGCACGCAGTTGAAGTTGTAAAAGTAGATACCTTTGGAATTTTATATCCCAAAACTACAATAGGCGAACTATTCAAAAATTCTTTTGTAAAGAACGTGAAAAGTTATGGAAAGGAAATAAAACATGTAGCTTCCTACGATCCTGACCTGAGCGATATAGATACCGAAGTGGAGTGGATTTCTCTAATCGCCCCCCAGGGCATATTCATTCCAGACGGAGCTTCAAGGTCCAGAAAAATTATGCTCAAGCTAAAAAACAAAGTTTACATTGGAAACACTTTATTTATGGGTCCAAACACATGGAACAGTGCTTCATTTCAAAAGGATTTGGGAAGCAGAATTGATGCCGAAATATTCAAAGTCTTATTTACCGATTATTTTTATACTAAAAGCAGGTCATGGGTAAATTTTAACGAACATTTTCGGGCAGTTATTGGAGATGAGCCGGGATTTTTGGAATTCCATGTATATCAGGGTACTAAAATCATTTTAGAGAAATTAAAAGAAAGTGGGGGATCCAGAACTTTATTATTGAAAAATATTGAAACGGGCGGTTCCAGTTCGGAATATAGCCTTAAAAAGACTCGGTTTGGAACAGTAGAAATATCTCCAAAACCAATTTTGCTAACTATCAAAAATGGTGAGATTATAAGATTAATGTAGATAATTTTTATTGATATGTCATGTCATCTTCGAATTACATACTAATAATTTTATCTATATGGTTTTTGATAGCATTTTCTCTGGGTTTTACAGGCAGGGTTTCTGAAATTCCTTTCCCTTTTCCACAAATAATCTTATTTACTCTTGTTACTGCTCAGCTTGTTTTATTTAATTCTTTAAAAGGCTTAAAAAGCTGGATTTATAAAATCAACATAAAATATTTGATCGCAGTTCATCTTAGCAGATTTGTGGGAATTTACTTTCTAATTCTTTATTCACAAAATATGCTGCCATATGATTTTGCTGTAAAGGGAGGAACTGGTGATATATTTGTTGCGACAACTGCTCTATTGATTCTGGTTTTTGTTTCCAGCAAAAATCAAATACGTGATAAAATATATCTTATTTGGAATACGGTTGGAATTTTAGACATACTTTTTGTTGTTTTTACTGCCGGCAGAATTGGTATGGACTCTCCGCAGTCTATTGAGAATTTACTAAAGCTTCCGCTTAGCCTTTTACCCACTTTTCTCGTGCCGATTATTATTTTTACGCATATCATGATATATGTAAGATTATTAAAGAAGAACCGAATGATTTAGTTTTATATTATTTGCGAAGATAAAAACTTATATGGCTTCCTTAATTGCTTTTTTCTTTTTAATAATTCTGATAATTCCATTTTTAATGATTATTAATATAAAATATGATAGTAGGGTAGATCATATCAAAATAGGATTTATTATGATTGAATATTCAAGGATTGATAAAATTTGTTATTCGGTAGCGTTGGGATCTTTATTTATTGGAATAGTGGTTGGTATTTCAATGATATGGATAGAAGACATACAAAAGATAGCTGCAAAAGTTATGGGATCATTTGGTTTAATGTTTGTTCTTTGTCTAGGTGTTCTTATCTTAAACAGATTAATCAGAGCATCCGGACGGTTTAAAGAGAAAAAAACCCCACTAATTTTCAACAAACCAGCACTTCCTTCAGATCAGCTACTATTTTTGATTTTTCAAAAATAAAATTAACAAATGACAGAAATTTTGAATGATATTTGTCCTCTGGGAAATCATCTTCAACACTACTGGGACAGGCTATCAAGAGAAGAAAGAAAAATGGAGTTTGATGAGGAGGGGCTTTTTTCATTAACTCCCCAGAAGGTTGCCCTCGAAATTGCTGATAACACTGCCGGAAATATAATTGTTGATGCATTTTGTGGAGTAGGAGGTAGTGCCATTGGATTTGCGTTAAAAGGTAAAAGTGTAATTGCTATTGATAATAGTTCTGATCGGTTGAGTATGGCAAAGAATAATTCAGAGATTTTTGGAGTTTCTTCTCTGATCGAATTTGCCCAAGGTGACTGTATGCAGATTCTTCCTACTTTGAAACCAGACTCAATTTTTCTCGATCCTCCGTGGGGAGGGACAGATTATGGAAATATAACAGAATTTAAGTTATCAAATTTTGAACCCGATGGGAAAAGTTTACTAGATCTATCTTTTTCAATTACAAATTCAGTTGTAATGAGACTGCCAAAAAATTTTGCTTTGGATGAATTAAATCAGTTCAACAAGAAATACGAGCTCCAAAAAAATTTCCTGGATGGGCAACTTTTGCATTATTGTGTTTATTTTCGGTAAATTTTGTTGAAAAATAAATATTTTTTATTTTTTTGGTTGTTGTGTTAACCTGCTACATTTAATGACAACATGTCCAAAATGTAATGCCAAATGTAATCCACTGAAATTCTTTATGGTTTCGAAGTGGTCACCTTATGTTTGTAAAAGATGTAAGACTAAGTCTGATTTTCCACTGAAGCAAATTATAATATTAGGATTAGTTATCGGTTTATTATTTGGTATATTAAGTTATCAATTGTCTAAATTAATTGGAGGGTTCAGTATTATTGTAACAGTTATATTTATTCTTATACTTATACCCTTAATTCAATATTACTTTATGGATTTGGAAAAAGTTGATGATTGATAGATTCTTTGTAAAGGTTAAATTGTAATTTTATCATGTCTCTAAAAGTAAGTTCAAAAGAAAAGCAAACAGGAGTATTCGTTATTTCATGTATAGGATCTCTTGATACAAACACTTACCATACCCTTGAAAGCCGCTTGAATTTAATTTT
>SMWS01000022.1 GCA_004356685.1 Deltaproteobacteria bacterium | reverse complement strand
TGCTGTAAATCCATACACAAACCACAACACAAGTTCATACCACTTATCTAAGCTAACACGACTTTTTGAAAGATATGTGCCTGTGGTCAAATAAAACATATATCTGCATCTTCTGCATAAATATCTCCCATCCAAAACAGTTGAAATGCTTCGTGAATTACACCTTATACAGTGTGTTCTTATACTAAATCTAGCGTGTCTGAAAACAAGCCTGATTTGAGTCACACTAAATTGCCCGGTATAACGCTTTATCATTACACGTTCTCATTATATACTGCTTCGTGGAACGTCTAATGCCCTAATCAGATAATCAACTTCTTCATCAGTCAATTCCTTTCCCTTCTCAATACCATGCCACTTTTGCAGACAACCTCTACAGCATGTAGCAGTTGCGTGCTGGGCTACAAATACAGGATGATTTCTGAAAGGGGTTTGCTTTCCGTCATTTGGAATATCAGCAGGGGCAAGCCTGGAATTGATAAAATCTCTGGCATGATTCAATATTTCATCAATCCCTTTAAACTTAAAATATTCAAGCTCCTTTCCTTTTAGCCTAAAGCTGCTCCTGAATTTTGATTTGTTTAACCTGGAAAAAATATCTTCTGACATCATAAAACCTGCTAAATAAAAAATACACTAATACTTTGATACTATTTTAATAATTATGCTGGAATTTATCATACTTATTTAATATAATTATTATTAGGGTTTAAATGCTACTTCAATAATATAGGGAGAAAACATTAATGAATGGAAATGATGATTTTATAAACTGCTGGAATGAAATACTTGTGCCCAAATGGAACAGATTTCGCCATATACTTTCTGGAAATGGCGCTGTACACAGCGATATGGCATTTGACGATTTTGCAATTCGGCCGGGGGACAAGGTGCTGGATATAGGATGTGGTTATGGTGAAACTTGTCTGGATATAGCACGGATTGTAGGCCCTGAGGGTGAAGTTTTTGGGCTTGACTGCACACAGGCTTTTTTGGATATTGCAAATAAGGAAAGAGACGAATCTGGTATTACCAATGTAACATTTGCACTCGGCGATGCACAGACCTATGATCTGCCCGAAAACTATTATGATGTTGTATATTCGCGCTTTGGAGTGATGTTTTTCCAAAATGTAGTCTATGCGCTAAAAAATGCCCATAAAGCACTTAAACCCGGCGGAAAGCTCTGCATGATAGTGTGGAGAACTCTAGGCGATAACCCATGCTGGGGGCTTGCAAAGGATATTGCCTTAAGACACCTGCCGCCTCCCGGCGATAATGCTCAGACCTGCGGGCCGGGGCCTTTTTCTATGGCAAATGAAGAAACTGACAGAGGCATGATGAAAGCGGCGGGATTTGAAGATGTAGTGCTGTTTAAAAGAAATGATGCAGAGGTATGTGTCGGTACAAGCCTGCAGGAAGCTGTAGACTTTCAGATTATGGTTGGGCCATCTGGAGAAATCATCCGCGAGGCAGCCGAGCTTGGCAAAGAAAAACTTCCAGAGGTAAGGCAGGATATGGAAGACGAGATGAGAAAAACTCTCAGGGAAGACGGGGTTTATCTGCCATCGAGCACATGGTTTATCATGGCTAGAAAATAATTTAATACGGGAAACTCAATGCTGTTGGAAGGCTCATGTCATTGCAAAGCAGTAAAGTTTAGTTTAGAAAGTCTGCATCCTTATCCCTATATGAATTGCTACTGCTCTATTTGCAGAAAAACCGCGGGTGGTGGAGGGTATGCTATAAATTTAAATGGAGATTACAGCACCCTAAAAATCGAAGGCAGAGAGAATATAACAATATATAATGCATATCTAAATGATCCGGATGAAAAGGAAAATAAAAAAAGCCCGGCTCAAAGAAGTTTTTGTAAGATATGTGGAAGCGCCCTTTGGCTGTGGGATCCGCGGTGGCCGAAACAGGTTCATCCCTTTGCTTCTGCCATAGATATAGAGCTTCCCGTCCCTCCTCAAAAGACCCATATTATGCTTGAATACAAAGCAGATTGGGTAGAGGTTCAAAAAGGTATAGAAGATAAAGAATTCAAACAATACCCAGAAGAATCGATTGCCGGATGGCATAAACGTCTGGGTCTTGAAGATAGTCCCGATTAACTCTCAGAGCAAAAAATTAGAACTTCCACTTTATTCCTTTTAATACTCTGATAATATCGATAGTAAAATTCTGAATTTGAGATAGAAGAATAATATCTAAAAATAAACGAGCTAAGGAACGTAAAATAATGAAAAGAATCTGTGTTTTCTGCGGTGCTAATCTTGGTAAGAAAATTGAATACACAATAGCTGCTGAACAATTGGCTTGCGAGCTTGTCTCACGTGAAATAGAAATTGTTTACGGAGGCGGAAGAATCGGGCTTATGGGTGTGCTTGCTGAAAAGGCAATTGAGCTTGGAGGAAGAGTGATTGGTGTTATCCCTGAGTCGCTTGCTACAAAAGAGGTGGCACACGACAGTATATCTGAACTTATAGTAGTAGGGTCAATGCATGAGAGGAAGGCACGGATGGCAGAGCTTTCAGACGGGTTTATTTCACTGCCGGGCGGAATAGGCACTATTGAAGAGACATTTGAAATGCTCACGTGGAGTCAGCTTGGATTTCACAACAAACCTTGTGGGATTATTAATGTATTAGGATTTTATGACAAGCTGATTGAGTTTTTAAATCATATATCTGAAGAAAAATTTTTCATGGATATTTACAGAAGGATGTTAATCGTTGAGACGGCCCCTTCAGCTCTTTTAGAGAGGTTTGAACAATACAAGCCCCCTCAGGTCAAGCACTGGTTTGCAGAGGATGAGACGTAAGAAAACTATGACGCAACTTTTAGCAGAAAAAACTTTTTATTCTTCAATTCTTTTATTAATCTGTTCATAAACATCCTTTTTGTTTAATATTGCTAGAATTAATATTTCGCTTGTTTTTATTTTAAACACAACTCTTATATCTCCAACCCTTAGTTTCCAATAGCCCTTGAGTGACTTTCTAAGTGGCTTACCATATCTTTCGGGCTGAGTTGATAATCTTTGTTCTATAGCCTTGGCTACCCTATTTTTTATCTTAATATTCAATTTTTTAACATCATCCCTAACTCGAGGGTGATATTTCAAAGAATATATCATTTTAGGATGATATTATGACCATACATCTTCATGGGAAAGAGCCTTTTCTTTTGATAGGGTTTTTTCTCTTTTTCCGGCTATTTCGTTTAAAATCATATCCTCGTGCGTTTCTAACGCCTCGCGAATGAAATCCCTGGCTTTTAGGGAAATAGATATTCCTTCTTTTTTAGCGATCTTTTTGATCGCATTATAAAGCGGTTTTTCCAGAACAATGTTTATCCGCGGATTTTTAGTAGGCATGTTGAATTATAATAATTTTCAAAATAAGTGTATCATAAGTGATGCACCAAATCAACTTCATCTAAATCCGCTAGTCCGTTTTAACTATATCAATTTCTAATAAATATAATTTTTAATCAAGACACAGGTAAAATAAACACTTATGGGAATCGCCGCAGACATTGCCATCATAATTGTTGCCGCACTTATTGGGGGTTCAATAGCGCACCTACTAAGACAGCCGCTTCTTATTGGGTTTATATTAGCAGGAGTTGTTGTCGGTCCATATACCGGGATTATAGCCATATCGGAAGTCCATAATATTGAGCTTTTGGCAGAAATCGGGGTTGCCCTACTGCTTTTTGCGATTGGGCTTGAATTTTCATTAAAAGAGCTGAACCCGGTGCGGAATATAGCGATATTCGGCACACCCATACAAATAATTCTTACTATTATTTACGGGATGGGGATAGGACGTTTTCTGAATCTGGATTGGCAATCTTCTGTCTGGCTTGGCTCGCTAATTTCCATTTCGAGTACGATGGTCATTTTAAGAACCCTTATGAGTCAGGGGAGAATGGGCACGCTTTCTAGCCGGGTTATGATTGGGATGCTTCTTGTGCAGGACCTGGCTGTTATTCCCATGATGATCATTTTGCCTCAGTTAACTAATTTTGAGTCTGGACTTTCGATTATAGGAATTGCAGCACTGAAAGGATTTATCTTCCTAGGAGTAATGATATTTGTGGGTACCAGGATTCTTCCGATCTTGCTATCACATATTGCACGCTGGAATTCAAGAGAACTGTTTTTAATTGCTATTACCGCAATAGGACTTGGAGTGGGTTATGCATCTTACCTTGTTGGTCTTTCCTTTGCATTTGGCGCATTTTTAGCAGGCATTGTGCTTAGCGAATCTGATTATGGACATCAGGCACTAAGTGACATAATTCCACTAAGGGATATTTTTGGGCTCTTGTTTTTTGTATCAGTAGGAATGCTGTTAGATCCTTCATTTTTGATTTCTAACATTAAGACAATTGTTCTTTTGGTGTTTCTTGTTACGGTTGGCAAGGGTTTAATATTTGGCGGTATCAGCATCTTATTTAAATATGGAAATGTAATTCCCTTTGCACTGGGACTTGGCCTGTTTCAAATAGGCGAGTTCTCTTTTGTCTTAGCCAGGCTTGGACTTAGCACAAATTCGATCAGTACAGAACTGTATTCCTTAATTTTAAATACTGCGGTTATTACTATGGTTCTTACTCCCTTAATTTCAGCACTTACAACCCCCATTTATTCTCTTGTCAAACGTAAGTTCGAAGGTGAAGAAATGCAAACCATAAATATTCCTAAAACCGGACTTCATAATCATATTGTTATTGCGGGTTATGGACGAGTGGGGAAGCATATATCGCGAATTTTAAAACTTCTGAAACTTGATTTCGTTATTGTTGAGTTTAATTACAATCGTGTATTGGATGCAAAAAAAGCTGATATGCCTGTGATTTTTGGAAATGCAAGGCAGGAGGTAGTACTTGCAGGGGCTAAAATAAATGACGCCCGTTTGCTTATAATTACAATTCCATCAATCCTGATAACGCAATCTGTGGTCAGTACTGTACAAAGAATTAATCCGAAACTTCATATAGTAGCAAGAACAGAAGAGATAGAGCATATAAAAACTCTTCATGACATGGGTGTTTATGAAGTAGTACAGCCTCATTTTGAAGCAGGTCTGGAAATTGCCAGGCAGGCGCTCTTGCACTTAAACATACCAGCATCAGAAATAATAAAATACGAAGACGCCGTGAGGCATGATCTTTATGAACCTCTTTATAGAATAAATAAAGAATATAAAGAGATGGCAGATTTAAAGAAAGCAGTAAACCTGTTGGATTTAAACTGGATAGATCTAAATACCAAAAGTCCTATGATTGGAAAATCAATTAAGCAATTGGATATAAGAAAAAGGACGGGGATATCAATAGTGGGTATAGTAAGTAGTGGCAATAATATAAATTCTAATCCGGACTCAAGTTATCGATTTAAAATTGGGGACAGGTTAGCAGTGATGGGAAATCAGGAGCAACTCACAAATTTTCAGAAAATGTGTGAGACTAATAAAGACAGCACTTAAATATTTATAATAAATAGATTTAATTATTTCATTAAATTATGAATGGTATAAAAATTTCAGGAAAGGAAAATGTATTAGAAAGTGTATCAAAAGCACAGCTATCTAGGCTGGATTTTGGTTTTGTTGATATACTGCAAAATATTGAAGAATTAATTTCTGATCTTTACTGGGCTCACACAGGAATTATTTACAGCTTTCCTGAAAACCTGACACAGGAACAGTATCATGAAATTAAAAACAGCCTGGAAGAATACATGCTTCATGAGGATAAAAGTAAACAGATACAGTATATGCACGGGGGTTTTATAGAAAACTTCGGCGAATATATTTTTTCAGACTGGGTGGAACTTGCAGGTTACGAGGACATTCAAAAATTAAAGACCTTCGATCCTGCCAGCCCTGAGGCGTTGAATGAAAACGCCGTTGTTTATTTCAAGTGTGTAGATGCGGCATGTTGGGAAGTATATGCAAAAAATGAGGAAATTATTAAAATTTTAGAAACTAAATTTAAATTTATTGAGAGTGTTAATCTGTAAAGTTAGTAACACATTTCTGGATAAGACTTATCATTATTAAAATTGTTTACCTGCTCAATTAGATTCTATAAAGCGCATCGTGAATAAAAGACCAGTTTGGATATTGCCAGTCCTCATTTTTTCCCAATTTGCAGGAACTTCCTTGTGGTTTGCCGGAAATGCAATAATTTCAGATCTGCAGAACCACTGGAATCTTGATCCTGCTTCAATTGGTTAGGTCACCTCATCTGTACAGTTCGGATTTATTGCTGGTACATTATGCTTTGCTTTTTTTGCAGTCTCTGATTTTTTTCACCATTATTATTCGAAGTCCAGGTCTTGATATTCTTTCCAATTCTCATTATATGGGGCATAACGGCTGCGGGAGATTCACCCCAGTTCTCAACACTTACTGCACATACAGCCCCTAAAGAATATGTAGGCTCGGCGCTTACTATTGTTACAAGCATAGGGTTTTTAATAACAATATTTAGTATAGAATTTGTAAACTATATACTTGGTTTCATTGATCCTAAGTTTGTGTTCATGTTGCTTACGCCTGGTTCTATTGTCGGATTAATATATTTTTGGCCTCTGTATAAAAAACAATCATTAGTGAAAAGATAAAAATGAAAAATTCTTATATAATAGTAATCATGAGTTCTAAATTGATACGCACAATTTCTACTATAGTTGTTTTATTATTCATTAGTATCAGTTGTTATGGTGAGGATGTAATACAACCGAAATTCAAGGCAATTGTTCTTGGCTCTGCAGGGGGCTTGAGTGAAGACAATCTTACTTCATATTTGCTGTCTCCAATAAATGAAAATAATTTTATAGCCCTGGATGCAGGCACAATATTTTATGGAATCAAAAAGTCCATTGAACGCGGTAGTTTCTCGGAAATTGAAGTTCCTAAAGATTCTGTTTTGAGTACAGAAGGGTGGATACTCCGAAAACATATTAAAGCGTATCTGATTTCACATGCTCATTTAGATCATGTGTCAGGACTTATTATTAACTCTGCTGCTGACAGCAAAAAAAGTATTTTAGGAATTCCTAAAACTATTGATTATATAAGAGAACATCTTTTTAACTGGGAAGTCTGGCCTAATTTTGGAAGTGAAGGGCGGGGCTTTCATATCAATCAATACAAATATGTACAGCTTGAACCTT
>SMWS01000021.1 GCA_004356685.1 Deltaproteobacteria bacterium | reverse complement strand
TCAATTCTAAACACCATCTTAATTGCTGCATCTATTGATTTGTAAATGAATTCTTCTTCTAGTCCAGAAATAACCTTTCCTGAATTTATATATGCGGCATAAATGTTTGCAGCGCAAGATAAGATAGCTTTTTCATTACTTTGTAAATCTATATAGTACTGCTCGGTATTATGTTTATTCCTTGTTGATATAATGCTTATGATTTCATCTAAATCAGTGTTTTCGCTCATTGGCACCTCTTTTTCGTAAAATATATAGGATCTCTATGTTTTTTTCTATTCAAATTAAATTATCAATAGGAGTATATTTTAAATTAAATGCATCTGCTACACCCTTATATGTAATTTTGCCATTTATTATGTTTGCGCCCAGCCCTATTTCAGTATTTTCTTTCATTGCATTTCTCCAGCCTTTATTAGCGATTTCTAGAGCATAAGGAAGTGTCGCATTTGTAAGAGCTAAAGTAGAAGTCATGGGAACTGCACCGGGCATATTTGCCACACAGTAATGGACAATGCCATCTACTTTGTAAATGGGTTTAGAGTGAGTGGTTGGCTTGGAGGTTTCAAAACAGCCTCCCTGATCTATAGCGACATCCACCAAAACTGCCCCCTTTTTCATTAGCTTTAGCATACTGCGTGTTACTAGCTTTGGTGCTCTGGCTCCGGGAATAAGAACTGCACCGACTACAACATTTGCAATAGAGATTAATCTTCTAATGGTTGCAGGTTTTGACATAAGTAAAAAACAGTTTTTGGGCATAATGTCGCTCAAATATCTTAGTCTCTCCAGGTTTTTATCAAGAATATAAACTTTTGCTCCAAGACCGCAGGCAGTCTTGGCTGCGTTTGTTCCAACCACTCCGCCACCTATAATTAAAACGGTCCCCGGATCAACACCTGGCACTCCTCCGAGTAAAATGCCATGTCCGCCATGTTCCATTTCTAAGTATTTTGATCCCTGCAAAACAGACATTCTACCAGCAACCTCACTCATGGGAGTTAGCAGAGGCAAAGATTTATCTTCTTTTTGAATAGTTTCGTATGCAATATTTACTGAACCGGTTTTGATTAGAGCTTCAGTCAGTTTTTTCGATGCGGCTAAATGTAGATAAGTAAATACTATTTGATTGTTCCTGATTAATTTGTATTCATCTGGGATAGGTTCTTTGACATGCATTACCATGTCAGAGTGTTTATATATTTGCTTGGCTGTACCTACAATTTTTGCCCCATACTTCTTATAAATGGAATTGTCAAACCCGCTGTTTAGACCTGCATCTTTTTCAACAAGAACAGTGTGTCCGTGTTCTACTAGCAGCTCTACTCCACCAGGAGTCATTGAAACTCTGTTTTCCTCTACCTTTATCTCTTTTAATATTCCTACAATCATGTCTGCCTCTACTAAGTAATGTACCAATATATAAGATTATATTTTAATATTATTAACTAAAATTACTAAAAAAGCGATGGTTGCAACTTAAATTGTATTAGAATGTTTTGTATTTTTTAGCTACTTGTTCCATTCTCTGCTTCAAACTCTGATTGGCTTTTTCAAGAGATATGGACTCGCTAGACTCAATACTATTTATATAATCCGATATAAGCTGTGCGCTTTGCGACCATACAAAACTTATGTGTGCATATGTATCTATGAATTCGACGTGAGGGTCATCTTCAGATGATTTTGGTCTGCCTGAAGAGATATCCGATAAAATTTGTATATTTGAGGCTAATCCGCCAATAGGATTTAACTCTATGAGGTTACTCAACATCGAGTCTATTTCTTCAGATAGGGACTTCGTGTCTTCTACTAGGTAGATTCTAATCAGAGCATCCTCTAAAACTACCAAAATTATTTTTATATATGTGTTATAAAAACTTTTGAAAAGTTCTTTTGGCTGCAGTCCGGTAACCTGAACAGACTGTAGTTCGGATTGCAATACAGGCAGTCTGCTTGGATTTCTCAGACTGGCAATCCACTTGGTATTTTCACTTATATTTAGTATCCATTCATTTATTTCAATTGATTTCTGCTGAGTTTTGGTTAGCTTAAGATTATCAAAGTTGTCAAATTTTTTAGATAGTTTTATTACGTGCTCATATGTCAGCGCGCTTAAGTCTGTGTTTAAGATTGATCTTGTGATTTTTCCTCTTGTGATTTTGTTTCCAATATTATACTCAGAGCTAAAATACCTTCTGCGAATGTTGTAAGCGTTTGCTACATCTGTAGTTCTCATTTGATTATTTAATTAAGCAGATTCAAAGATAGTTTAAATTATAGACTTCCGGTCTAATTCAATTATATAATTTTATTGTTTTTATTTCAACGTCTCATTTTTATAAGATTAGTAAACTAAATAATAAATGATCAATTTTACAAAGTATCCTAAGTTCAGTAGCCAAATTAACCCCAAAAAGTATAATAATCCAATTGTTCTTCTTGTTTTAATAAAATAATATGGCACATATGGGATCCAAAATATTAATATTAAATACCCATAATCAAACGGAATTTCTATATCATCTCGATTTTTTGAATCAAGGTATATCCAACCAGCTAAAAGGTATGTAAAAAATAACCCCCATATATTAGATAATTTTTCAGAAAGTAAATAGCCGTTTAAATATAGAAATCCTTCATAAAAAGATAATAAGACGGAAAATCCTAGAATGATTGATACTATAATTTTTTTATTGAGTTCCATTATCTATACATTCAATATAGCTATCTTATATGACTATTTCTTAATTCGATTATTAATTAAAATATTGTTTTTAATAAAACCTTTCATAATATTTATCGTATAATTAATTAAACTGAAAAACAAGGGCGCTTTGGTGTTTGGTTTAGCAAAGAAAAAAGAGATTTCCGACGAAGAAATGATGGAAAATTTTCAAAATGGCGATAGTGCTGCGTTTGATGAACTGCTCAGTAGATACGGTTCTAAAATTTTGTACTTTATAATGAAAAAACTAAATATGTCTAAACCAGGTGCAGAAGACTTAATGCAGGAGATATTTATTAAAGTAATAGAGAAGAGGGATACATTTAACATCGATAGGAAATTTTCGACCTGGCTGTATACAGTTGCAAACAACAGGTGCATTGATTATATGAGAGTGGATAAAAATAAACTAACAAGTTCTCTTGATAAAGATATTTCATCAGAACAAAAAGGCACGACACATTTAGAACTTGTTAAGAGCGAGGGAAATAATCCCGAAGAATATAGTTATAATAAACAGATAAAGGCCTGCGTAGATGAAGGCGTTAATGAACTTAAAGAGGATTTGAAAGAGGTTTTTTTGCTAAGAGAGATTGAAGGACTTTCTTTAAAAGAGATTGCGGAAGTTACAGGATCACCTCTAAATACTGTAAAAACGAGACTGAGAACGGCATACTTATGCTTAAGAGAACATTTAATAAGCACGGGGTGCTTTTCACAAGAGCAAAATTTGGGGAGTGTTAAATAAAGATGAAGTGTGAAAGAGTAGAAGAGTTATTAATTGATTATCTGGAAGGTGAGATGGAGCCTTCAGAAAATAAGCTTGTAGAGACTCATCTGCAGAGCTGTCATGACTGTTCCAAGAAATTTTCTGAATTCAAAGAGATAAGAAGTGCATTTCAAAGCGAGATTTTGCCCCAGCCATCTCAAAAGGTTTTAGAAACCCTAACCATTAAAGCAAAGCAGGATCTGAGTAAAGAAAAGATCTCTTTTTGGAAAAAGTGGTTTTATTCTCCAGTACTTATTCCGACACTTACAACTGCACTAGCGCTCATGATTTGGATTGATTATAAAGACAGTAATCAACCACAATTTGACGATAATGCAGAGATCTATTCAAGAGAGGTAATGGCAGAGAAGATACCCCAAGGAGGCAAGGCTATTGGAAATTTCCGTGCAGCAGATGAAAGTTCAGGACGCAAACAAAATGAAGTAGCTCCTTCATCAGAAATTGCGGTTGGTGAGAGAAGAAGAGACATTGCAGAAGCGCCTTCTGTAAGGGATGAATTTTCTGAGAGACAATTTAAATCTGAAAATAAAGAATTGAAAGAATCTGGTTCGAATGCTGAAGTTGCTTTTGGCATACTAGGTATAAATGCAGAAAGTGGAAAAGTAGAAAATACAATTGATGCTGACAAGCAATTTCAGCAAGAGCAGTATAATAAAGGACAGAGAGAAGCTTTATTAGACAATTTGAAGAAGAAAGAATCAGATAAATATGCGAATCAGGCTCTAAACAGAGAAGGATTTGATGATGGATCTAAAATACAACCAAAACCACAAGCTCCTGCAGATCCTAACAAACAAGATGATGATGGGTTCAGATTTAGTCTTGGAAGCAGTAAAGTGATGGCAAAGAAAGTACACAAACCATCAGGGGATATAGGGTTAGATACAGTAGTAGGAGATAATAAAGAGCTGGCAGACGAAGAGGGGTTGGATAACGTAGCCAGGGCTAAAATCTCTGAACAAGTCAGATCAGCAGAGAAAGAATCACAAATATCAAAAGATAAGCTTGAAGATGGAAGATTAATAGCTGTTGATTCACCGAAGGAAATTCTGGATAAAAGCACTCTAAGGCAGTTAAATGTAGCGCTTAACCAGCAAAAAGCGGGTGATTGTGAATCGGCTATAATAACAAATGAAAATAATATAAAGAACATTCCAACAGCTCCAGATGAAATAAAAGAACAAACATACCTTTCTCTTGCTCAGTGTTATGAACAGCAAAATAAATATGCTAAGGCTATAGAGAACTATAACTATTTGCAGCAGGTAGCTCCGAGTCAGACAATCTTTGCAACTAGGAAAATCCAGGAGCTGAACTTTAAGGTTCAAAATCTTAAAAGCCTGGATACACTTTCTGAACCTTTCAGAAGCTCAGAGACTGAAGTAGAAGTTACTAAGTAGTAATATTTAATACTTCTTTCTTTCCTTGATTTTTAACATTTCATTCTAAGAATAACTCTCATTTATAGATTTTTTTAGATACTAAAACCTTTCTCACTTTTCATCGTATTAGTAACTAAAAACAATTCTTAAGATTTAGAATCAACTTCAGAATTGAAATTATAAAAGGAGAAAGCTTATGGGAATAAGAACTCGTGTTTCAACAATTTTCAAATCAAATGTTAACCATCTTGTCACATGCGCCGAGGACCCTGAGAAAATTATTAATCAGTCTATAGAAGAGATGGAAGATAGTTTTGATGCTGCAAAAAAAAGAGTTATGGGACTGAGAAATGAGATTGAAGACAGTGATAGATATAAAAAAAATATTTTAGAGCAGATCGATTATTGGACGAAAAGAACAGAAGAGTTTGTAAACGGTGATATGGACGAAAATGCCAAGCAGGCTATTAGGAAAAGAAGAACTTTAGAAGAAATAGATAGAAAGCTT
>SMWS01000020.1 GCA_004356685.1 Deltaproteobacteria bacterium | reverse complement strand
TTTTGGATATCATGCTTCCCGGAGTAGATGGTTTGGAAATATGTAAAATGCTAAAAAATAAACGAAAAACTGCTTCTATTCCTATTATAATGCTTACAGCAAAAGCATCTGAGGCTGATGTAGTTGTTGGATTGGAATTAGGTGCAGATGATTACGTTATTAAGCCGTTTAGTCCCAGAGAACTTGTAGCCAGGGTAAAATCTGTTTTTAGGAGGCTGAATTTTAGTGATACTGATGAAGATGTAATAAAGATTGGTCCTCTATCACTAAATTCTGATAAATATGAGGTTACAGTTGAAGGTAAGCCTATTGATTTAACAACTACTGAATTTAAGATTCTCGAGGTTCTAACACAAAGAAGAGGAAGCGTATTTTCAAGGGATCAATTGCTTAAGAAAAAAAGGCTTTGGGGCGATGATAAGCTTGTTTACGATCGTACTATAGATGTTCATATTAAAAACTTAAGAGAAAAACTCGGAATTGCCGGGGATATGATTAAGACTATTAGGGGTGTAGGCTATAAATTAGATTTGTTATAAAGTATTTATAACATTTGCGCTTCTTAGATTTTTTCATACCTAATTTTAATTTATTACGAATATTTCCTTATTTAATATTTTTAAATAATTCCTGTTATATAATTAAATTTTTAAATATTATATTCATCTTTTATACCTATCTGGAAGCTTAATCCATTGTTTATTGTTCCTTAACATAATCTTAACAATTGATAAGTTTAATTAATTAAACAAGATTATTGAGGAGGTAAATATCATAAGAATTAAAACTCAGATGTTAGAGTTTTTAACCCTACTTTTAGTAACGGCTGCTTTTACAATAAGTAATGCATATTCTGTAGAAGTAGATCCAGCTCTAAAAAATTATTCCAAAGTAAGTGGTGTTTCAGGAAATATAAGTAGTATTGGATCTGACACAATGAATAATATGATGGCACTTTGGTGTGAGGGGTTTTCAAAATACTATCCAAATGTAAGATGCCAGATTGAAGGCAAAGGATCAAGCACTGCTCCACCGGCACTAATACAAGGTACTGCTCAATTTGGTCCTATGTCTAGAGCAATGAAGAGTAAAGAGGTTGATGCTTTTGAAAAGGCTTTTGGTTACAAACCGACTGCAGTAAAAACATCAATAGACACTCTTGCTGTTTATGTGAATAAAGATAATCCTCTTGAATGTTTAACAATCGCGCAGGTCGATGCTATTTTTTCAAAAAACAGGTTCTGTGGTGCTGCTGATGATCTGGCAACTTGGGGTGACATTGGACTGACAGGTGCCTGGGTTAATAAGCCAATAAGTAAATATGGAAGAAATTCGGCATCAGGAACTTATGGCTACTTTAAGAAAAAGGCACTTTGTAAAGGTGATTACAAGGATGATGTAAAAGAACAGCCGGGTTCAGCCTCAGTAGTTCATGGTATTACCGAAGATCTATTTGGAATGGGTTATAGCGGTATTGGTTATAAGACATCAGGAGTGAAGGCTATAAAACTTGCAAAACAAGGGGGGGTTTGTGCAGACGCAAGCCTTGAGAATGTTATGTCAAAGAAATATCCTTTAGCCAGGTTTCTTTATATATATGTAAACAAGCAGCCAAACACAGATCTTGATCCTCTTAGAAAAGAGTTTTTAGACTATGTAACAAGTAAAGAAGGTCAAAATGTAGTTATTAAAGATGGTTATCTACCCTTACCTGCAACAGTTGCAGCCAGTCAGTATTAATTGATTATTGCTATATGGAAGTTCTATCAAAACAAAAAAATAAACTAAATTTACGAGCTGACTCTAAAGAGGCTGCTCTTAAAAAAAGGCGGCTTGTTGATAAGATTGCTACAGTTGTTGTGAGTGCCGGTGGAATTGCAATAATTTTAAGTATTGTCACCATTCTGGTTTTCATTTCGATAGAAGCTATGCCCTTGTGGGATAAAGTCGAATCCAGTGTTTCGGGAAGCTTCAAATTAAACAAAAATCCAGCTATTTTTACCAGCCCGCTTATTCATCAACAAAGTGAAGATTTATATCCTACGCCTGATATTATAGCAATCGGGGTAGAAGAATTTAGGGAAATTGCCTATTTAATATCCAGCAATGGATTTGTTCATTTTATTTCGTTAAAAGACGGAAACAATATATATAAAGTTCAGCTAAAAAGCCTTCTAGATAAAAAGATTACATCTGTATCAGGCTCGATTGGTAATGAGAAATTCACTATAGGAACGGATGACGGATATATCCTGCCATTAAAAATAATTTTTAATGTGACATATGATAAGCAACTAAAGAGAAATTTAAACCCAAAAGTCATAGAAGGTGGATTAATTTTTATTGATTATTCACCCATAGAATTTGCAGAGTATAAGGAAGGCGAAGAGGGAACAAAATCTTTGGTTGCATATAATAGAAAGGGAAATTTAATTCTAATAACTCAGGAAGAAGCAGGATCATTTTTTAGCGATTCTGATGTGCAGGAATATAGAGTAGATCTCACTTCGGATTTAAAAGGCAATAAAGTTACTTCACTTGTACTGGATGATTCTCTTACTAATATTTATGCTGGAACAGATAAAGGCGAAATATTTAACTGGGATATAAAAAACAAAGAAAATCCAAAATTAAATCCTATTATTGATGCATCAAATGGTAATGATACAGAAATAACGGCTTTAGGCTTTATTTTAGGCAGCCGCTCATTAATTGTTGGTGATAATAACGGTAGGGTTTCGACCTGGTTCAAGACAAGAGGTCCTGATAATTTAAGGCTTTTAAAGAAGGTCCATATTTTGGCCTCTCATAAATATCCAGTAACGGCTGTGGCAGCTTCACCAAGGGATAGGGGTTTAATAACAGCAGACATCAAGGGAAACATAATAGTTCATCACTCGACATCTCAGCAGAAGCATCATGAGATTAAAGGCGGAGAAGAATTAATAAAACATCTGACATTTGCACCCAAAGCAGATGGGATATTGGCTATAACTGAAAGTAATAATTTGTTTGACTATAGTTTAGATAATGAGCATCCCGAAACTAACTTCAAAACGCTTTTCGGAAAAGTCTGGTATGAGGGTTACAGCAAGCCTGAGTATGTTTGGCAATCAACTGGTGGTACAGATGAATATGAGCCTAAATTTAGTTTAACGCCGCTTATGTTTGGTACGTTCAAAGGCGCATTCTATGCACTACTATTTGCAATACCTCTTTCAATATTAGGGGCTATTTGTGTATCTCAGTTCATGCATCCTACATTAAGGAATACTATCAAACCTGTTATTGAAATAATGGCTGCACTTCCCAGTGTTGTCCTGGGATTTATTGCAGCCCTTTGGTTGGCGCCTATAATGGAAAAAATTATTCCCGCATTGTTTGCTATGCCGGTAATAATTACAGCTCTAACGCTTCTTTCTGTTTATGGATGGCAATCTGCGCCGAAATTATTAAAAGGGAGATTCAAAGAGGGTTCTGAATTGTTTTTATTAATTCCAGTAATAATACTCGGGGTATTAATATCCATTTGGCTAAATAATCCAATAGAAAACCTAATTTTTGGCGGTGACTATAAAAACTGGTTATATGAGGTTTTGGGTCTTCAATATGACCAAAGGAATGCATTAGTAGTTGGATATGCAATGGGATTTGCTGTGATTCCAATAATTTTCACTATATCTGAAGACGCTTTATCTAGTGTGCCCAGGCATTTGATTGCGGCTTCACTTGCTTTGGGAGCTAATAAATGGCAGACAGCAATCAGAGTAGTCCTGCCCACAGCAAGCGCAGGCATTTTTTCAGCTGTTATGATAGGTCTTGGCAGGGCTGTCGGAGAAACGATGATAGTTCTCATGGCTACAGGCAATACCCCCATCCTCGATTGGAATATTTTTAACGGATTTAGGACTCTTTCAGCCAATATAGCAGTCGAGATACCAGAAGCTCCACACGGTGGAACTCTATACAGGATACTGTTTCTTGCGGCACTAATACTGTTTGCAGTTACTTTTTTATTAAACACTGTTGCAGAGCTTGTAAGACAAAGACTGAGAAAAAAATACGGACAACTTTAGAGTTATAAAAAAATATGAAAAATTTTTGGAAGTCTGGTGATCCTTTTGTTTGGCTAACAGGTACGGCTCTAATGTTTAGCCTGATCGCCATCTTCGCACTTTTATTCTTAATTGCATCAAAAGGCTTGGGTTTTTTCTGGCCTTCGGATATTGCTTTAGTGGAGCTTGACAATGGTCAAAAGTATCTTGGACAAATTTCGGGAAGAGAAAAAATTAGAAATCCCAGCAATGTTGAGGAGGATTCTACTAGAACAAGGATTCAGCTAAAAGTTGGAAATAGAGACATTTATGGGTTTGATTTTAAATGGATTGATGAAGATAAGATAAAAACAATCACATACCCCAATAATGCTTTTTTAATTGAAAGACTGGAATGGGGAAATATGTATGGTTTTGTGAACGAGATCAAAGAAAAAAACCAGATTCTCACAACCGATGAGCAAGATTCAATTGCTAAACTAAAAACTATCCTGCCGCAGACCTCTCGAATTTATAAAAAGATTAAGAAAATAGAAAAGCATGTAATTGGCGATATTAATTACGAGATTGAAAGTTTAAGATTAAAAATTAAGGGCTTAAAACTTTCTGAGGCTAAGAATAAAGAGAAACTCCTTGAACTGCAAGAAGGTATTAAGGTAGAGGAGGAAAAATTTAAAATAGAGGAACAGGAACTATCCAAACTTTATACTAAACTGGATAAATATACAGTGAAATTAGATACTGTTGATGGTAGAGAAAAAGAGTTTTCTGCAGGCGCTATTGTAAGAGCATATCGTCCTAATTCAATGAATACTTTTAGCAAGGCTAAACTTTACCTATCTAAATTTTGGGAATTTCTTTCTGAAGATCCCCGGGAAGCAAACACCGAGGGTGGGGTTTTTCCGGCAATATTCGGAACTGTTATCATGGTTTTAATCATGAGTGTAGTGGTTCTGCCATTCGGAGTTCTAGCCGCTCTTTATCTCAGAGAATATGCTAATCAGGGGCTTTTTGTAAGTATAGTGAGAATTTGTGTTAATAATCTTGCAGGTGTGCCTTCAATAGTATTTGGTGTGTTTGCTGTGGGGTTTTTTATTTATGGTATAGGTGGCGCTATAGACAGCATTTTTTATAAAGAAGCTTTGCCGAATCCTACTTTTGGAACGGGGGGGATATTGTGGGCATCACTCACTCTTGCTTTATTAACAGTGCCAGTTGTTATCGTTGCTACTGAAGAAGGGCTTGCTGCCGTGCCTAAAAATATAAAAGAGGGATCTCTGGCTTTAGGCGCTACTAAATTTGAAACTATTTGGAAAGTAGTTCTTCCAAGCGCTATGCCTTCTATTATGACAGGCTTAATATTAGCTATAGCAAGGGCAGCCGGAGAGGTAGCTCCGCTTATGATTATCGGTGTCGTAAAGCTTGCACCTGATTTGCCGATTGATGGCAATTTTCCTTTTGTACATTTTGAGAGGAAGTTTATGCACCTTGGTTTTCATATATATGATGTTGGTTTTCAATCACC
>SMWS01000001.1 GCA_004356685.1 Deltaproteobacteria bacterium | reverse complement strand
GGATATGGTTACGGAGCAGCCCATGCCAGAGTCGATCAATCCGCAGGGCATCCGGGCGCGAAGAAGCAAATACAAATTGGAACGTTTTGTACGGCTATACAGATATGTAATGTAGAAGCTTAAACAGTTGTTGTTACCTCATAAGATTGAGAGTAGGTTAAAAGACGAGTATCGTGATGATGTGAGCATGCGTATTTAATCGGAGTCAATTATACCGATACAATATATAAAACCGTCTTAGGGAGTTGCGGATGTTGCTTAGGCATGGCACTTAAGAAGGAGGAAAAGAGGCAGGCCCAAAAAGCAGGATCAAAGGGAAAAATACCTAATATGACAATGATAGAAGATAGTCCCCAAGAGGTGAGTAAACGTCTTGTTCCTGGTCACTCGGAAGGTGATTTGCTAAAAGGAAAGCGTAATCAATCTGCCATTGGGACACTGGTGGAGCGTAGTACGAGATACGTTATTCTTGTACCTTTTAGAGGTTTGGATGCAAATAGTGTGCGTAAAGCATTTGCTAATGCAATAAAAGGATTTCCTGGTGATATACGCCGTAGTTTAACATATGATCAGGGCAAGGAGATGGCAAACTGACAATACTCACATACAAGTGTATTTTGCTCATAAGGATCACCATGGGAGAGGGAAACTATAACGATCTTATACATCAGTTCTTTGCGAAGGGTACTGACTTTACGCTTGTGAATAATGAGCAACTCAAAAGAGCACAGGATTTATTAAATGATAGATCAAGAAAAGTACTTGATTGGAAAAAACCAGATGAGGTATTAGCTTGTGTGTTGCACTAAATTATTGGAACCAAGTTATTTAAAACTAAACGTGTAAATGAACTTTTCAAACTACCAAGTCGAAGGCTTTTTTGATGAATATTTTGATGAAAACAACAATCCCAGAAATGGCTCTTCTATCGTTATAAAGAGAATTGAATCTCTTTCAGACGGAGAGTTAGTAAAAAGACAAAAGGCCGCCGAAGCAGCGCTTTTCAATATGGGTGTCACCTTCACAGTTTACAAAAAAGAAGCAGGAACAGAAAGAATTTTTCCGTTTGATATTATCCCAAGAATTTTAGAGCAACATGAATGGGAGCATATTGAAAACGGACTCAAACAACGTATTGGTGCGCTTAATAAATTTATTGATGATATTTATCACGGCCAGAAAATAATAAAGGATAAAATAATCCCTAAAGAGATAATACTCTCAAGCAGATCATTTAGAGAGCAATGTTTAAATATTAACCCTCCAAAAGGAATTTGGTGCCATATTACAGGGACTGATATTGTAAGAGACAAGGATGGAGAGTTTTATGTGTTAGAAGATAATCTGCGCTGTCCATCAGGCGTATCATACGCACTCGAAAACCGCATGGTGCTAAAAAGGGTTTTGCCCAAGATCTTTTCTGATATAAAAATAAGGCCTGTAGACGATTATCATTACAGACTTCTTGACACTCTACAGCACCTTGCTCCGGACAATATTTCCAATCCAAATGTAGTTGTTTTAACTCCCGGCATATATAATTCAGCTTATTATGAGCATTCTTTTTTAGCACAGCAAATGGGTGTTGAGCTTGTACAGGGAAGCGACCTTGTTGTAACAGATGGCTATGTATTTATGCAAACTACCAAGGGGCTGGAAAAAGTAGATGTAATTTATAGAAGAATTGATGATGATTTCTTAGATCCTAAAGTTTTTAATCCAGATTCACTTTTAGGGGTATCTGGTCTTTTTGATGTTTATAGAAACGGACGTGTGGCACTGGCTAATGCTCCTGGCACTGGTATTGCCGATGACAAAACTATATACGCGTATGTTCCCAAAATCATTAAATACTATTTGGGAGAGGAACCTATCCTATCAAATGTACCCACTTATGTTTGCTGGGATGAAAAGGAAAAACAGCATGTAATTGATAACATCGAAAAACTCGTGATCAAACCGGCCGGCGAATCGGGAGGATATGGAATAGTAGTAGGACCACATGCATCTAAAAAGGAAATTAAACAGATAAAGAAACTAATAGCTTCTGATCCAAGAAATTATATTGCACAGCCCACTTTATCCCTTTCCAGGGTCCCAGTGATAGTAAAGGATCATTTTGAAGGACGCCACGTAGATTTAAGACCGTTCATACTTTATGGCAGCGAAATTTATGTAATGCCCGGAGGGCTCACAAGAGTCGCTTTAAAAAAAGGTTCATTAATTGTAAATTCTTCTCAGGGTGGCGGGAGCAAAGATACATGGATTCTGGGAAAATAAATTTTATTTAAACTATTAAATTCATGCTTAGCAGAGTAGCAAATTCACTTTACTGGATGTGCCGATATATAGAAAGAGCGGAAAACATCGCAAGATTTATAGATGTTAATTTAAATCTTTTACTAGACCTCCCATATGATGAAAACGAGCAATGGGGCCCCTTGGTGGTAACCACAGGCGACAATAAGTTGTTTGAAAACAGCTATGGTGAACCCGATAAAGATAAAGTAATAAACTTTTTAACTTTCGACAATAATTATCATAATTCAATAATATCAACTCTTGAAAAAGCGCGTGAGAATGCACGCTCAGTTAGAGAAATAATCTCTTCAGAAATGTGGGAACAGATAAATAAATATTACTTTTTTGTAAAAGACGCAAGCAATCTTTTAGAAGACCATGATAATTTGTATGATTTTTATTACAGGATTAAGCTAGAAAGCCACTTGTTTACAGGAACAATGGACACGACGATGTCCCACGGGGAAGGATGGCATTTTGGAAGAATGGGCAGGCTTTTGGAAAGAGCGGATAAAACTTCAAGAATATTAGACGTCAAGTATTATATTTTGCTGCCAAGTGTAGACTTAATTGGAAGCCCAATAGACTATATACAATGGGCGGCTTTACTTAAATCGGCAAGCGCTTTAGAGATGTATAGAAAGAGATTTAGACGAATATTGCCGGATAAGGTTGCTGACTTTTTAATTATGGACTCTGAGTTTCCAAGAGCAATACGTTACTGCTTAATTCATTCACAAAGATCTCTGCGTACAATTACCGGTACTTCTTTTGGAACATATAAAAATGCGGCCGAGAGATATCTGGGTAAACTGTCCTCAGAGCTTGATTATTCACAGACCGACGAGATTATTACTGTAGGGTTACACGAATTTTTAGGCAGGTTTCAACATGATCTCAATGTAGTAGGAAATTCAATTCACGAAACATTCTTTGAGGTTGGAAAATGACATTTTGTGTAGGAATGAAAGTACAAGACGCTCTTGTAGGCTATTAATATTCTAAAAAAAGTAGATGATAAATGAATGAAATATAAAATCACACATTTGACCACCTACACTTACTCAAAAGAAGTATTTTTTGAACCCTTTATATTGAGACTAAAACCAAAAAGCAATAACTATCAAAAACTGCAGGAATTTAAACTGTTAATTGACCCTAAGCCTGAAGGTAAAACTGAAACGCTCGATCTCGAGGACAATAACATAGTTACTGTATGGTTTGAAGGAACTTATAAGAAATTGGCAATAAAAAGTGATTCGATTATTGAACCATTAAATATAAATCCATTTAGCTATTTATTAACAAACAACACTTTTGTTAATTTGCCTATTAAACATTCAAACAATATATATAGACCATTTATTAAAAGGAGTACGAAAAGTAATACAGTATCTAACCTAATTAATCCTATCCTCATACAATCTAAAAATAAAACAGTAGAATTTTTGTATAATCTTAATAGTTTTATTTATCAAAATTTTGAAAAGATAATAAGAGAAACTGGTAACCCCTGGACACCTGTTAAAACCATAAAAGAGAACAAAGGTTCTTGCCGTGACCTTAGCGTATTATTTATGGAGTGCTGCAGAAGTGTTGGACTTCCTAGTAGATTTACAAGTGGCTATAATGAAATTGATATAAAAACCAAACAGAGACAGTTACATGCCTGGGCTGAGGTTTTTATCCCAGGGGGCGGGTGGCTGGGTTACGACCCAACCCTTGGACTTGCAGTCGGAGATAAACATGTTTCACTTGCATCTTCTTCACTGCCTGCTAACACTTATCCTATATCCGGCAATTTCACGGGAACCGGTGTAGATTCTGAATTAAAATATAAAATAGAAATTGAGCAATTACAGTAAGTTATCTCTTATTTAGTACTTTTATTTTAAATACGTCCATTCTTTTATGAGATCTTAAATGAAATATATTATCTTACTAAGTAATCTAATTTCTTGATATAAGGTCAAAATTTGAGAAAATATAGTATATGGGATCAGTTTATTCTAGCGATTTAATTTCACAGTTAAATTTAGGAGAAGGTCAAACATTATACGGCAATACCCTTCTTGTGATTTTATAATCATTTCTTCAATCAGGATTAGTTATGTTGGGGGTTACCCAGGAGCTCCCACTGCAAGGCTTATAGACGTAATATCAGACGCTAAAGTTTTCAATAAATACATTTAAAGTACAATTGAGTATACAAAGAAAAATTGCAAACTTGGATTGTTGGTTGCAAAAAGCGGCTCGTTAATCAAAGGCTATGGAGACGTTAGAAGAAGAACTGTTGACGTCTTTTGTAGATATATAGATAATATCATTTGGCCCATATCGATAAATTTAACAAAAGATGAACAAAAAGATAAATCACACTTAAACTTTGCTGAAAACTGCCTGGATTCAACAAGTTTAAATAATAAAGAAATAGATCAATTTGAAAAAGACCCTAAACAAAAACTATTACGTCAAGGAGTAATAAATGGATAGTAACCCTTTTGGAGCAATCGTTGGAGGCATTATAGGAGCTCTAGTTGGAGCAATTTTATGGACAGGCATAACTATAATTTTGAGACAAGAGTTTGGGATAGCGGCTATTGCGATTGGGTTTCTTACAGGTTTTTTTGTGAGAACCCTAGGCAAGGGTACTACAAGCATCTATGGCATTATAGGGGCATTGTTCACATTTCTCGGATGCATGATTGGCAAGCTATTTACAATAATTTTTGTACAGTCCCATGAAACAGGAGTTTCATTCTCTGAAGCTCTCATGGACTTTGACTTAGGGCTTACAATTCCATTAATAGAACAAACTATTCAGAAGTTTGACTATTTATTCCTGGCTGCTGCAATATTTACCGCATATATGTATTCAATACATAAAGGCAAACAGATGCACTTTAGAAGAAGGTAGCAAGAGGTTAACTCTCAGACATTAGGTCGATGAACTTACTAAATAAGTACGATGAATCATGAGGCCCGGGAGATGCTTCTGGATGGTATTGAACTGAAAAGACTGGATATTCCTTGTGCTCTATTCCTTCGACCGTATTATCATTCAGATTCAAATGTGTAATTTCAACATCATCTCCAAGTGAATCAGGCTCGACTGCAAATCCATGATTTTGTGAGGTTATCTCAACTTCGCCGGTTTTAAGGTTTTTTACTGGTTGATTTGCCCCCCGGTGACCAAACTTAAGTTTAAAAGTCTTTCCGCCAAGCGCCAAACTTAAAATCTGATGTCCGAGGCATATGCCAAATATCGGTTTTTTACCTATTAAAGATCTTACATTCTTAGCGGCATAATCCACTGGAAATGGATCACCCGGACCATTAGAAAGCAGTATTCCTTGAGGGTTCATTGACAATATTTCCTCAGGAGATGTTGTGGAAGGTACTACACTGACATCGCACCCAAAATCGATAAGCCTTCTGAGGATATTCCTTTTAACACCGAAGTCATAAACAACTACTTTAAATTTACTTTTAGATTTGTTGATATTACCACTGCTTGGCTCCCACTGCTCTGTGCCTTGATCCCACACATACGGTTTTTCACAGGTAATTGGTGAGACTATATCTCTGCCAGTAATAGATGGATAAGATTTCACTTTTTTTAGAAGACTTTCAATATCTAAATCTTCAGTAGATATCACACATCTTTGGGCACCATCATTTCGGATTTTTCGTGTAATTGCCCTTGTATCTATCCAGTTAATCCCAACTACCCCATGCTTTTTTAAATAAGTGCCAAGATCAATTGTTGATCTCCAGTTGCTTGGCTTGTCCCAAAACTCTTTTACTACAAAGCCTCTGGCATAGGGTCTTGACGATTCTATATCCTGTTCATTCACTCCATAATTGCCAATCTCAGGATATGTCATTACAATAACCTGTTCGTTATAGGACGGGTCTGTTAGAATTTCCTGGTAACCCGTTAGAGAAGTATTGAAAACTATTTCTCCAAATACTTCACCATCCGCTCCAAAACCACGGCCTTCAAAATAAGTACCATCTTCTAATAGGAGAACAGCTTTCTTCATTTTCGGGTTGAAAATAACATCAATTTATATGGTGTCAAATATGCTATAATTATTGTTAATGATTATTTATTAATAATAGTTTATTTGTTATTTTATTTTTGGTATATAATGAATATTACGTATAGACCGTTTTGCCTATTCTTGTTTAGTTAAATCAATATTTTAATTATTTGGAGACTTTCTAATTGAGTAATAATAAACAAATACTTATTGTCGATGACGAAGAATCAATTCGGATTTTACTAAAAAATATCCTATCAAATAAAGGTTACAAATGCGATCTGGCAAGTGGCGGCAATGAATGTATAGAAAAATGTAAAACCACTGAGTACGACTTAATTTTGCTGGACATTTATATGCCTGACCTAAATGGCTTAGAAACCATGCAGAAATTAAAGGCTAACAACATAGATTCTTCAATTGTTGTAATATCAGCTTCAAGGGATATTGATAACGTCAAATCTGCTTTAAAACAAGGAACATACGATTTTCTTTTTAAACCATTTGTAATAAAAGAAATTGAAACTACTGCCGAACGTGGGATAGAAAGAACTAAACTAATTAGAGAAAACAAGTTCTATCAGCAGCAGTTAGAAAAAAAAGTGATAGAACAAACAAGTGAGTTAATGGACCTGTATGCCGGTACCCTCGAGGTCATGGTTTTAGCGCTTGACCTAAGAGAACAAGAAACGGGCTATCATTCATATAGAGTCACAGAATATTCATTAATGCTGGCAAGAAATTTGAAGCTGTCACATGAAGAATTATCAATTATTGTAAAAGGCGCATTACTACATGATATTGGAAAGATCGGGATTCCTGACAGTATACTTCTAAAAAACGAGGAATTAACAACAAGCGAATGGGAAATCATGAAAACACACCCCCAACTTGGTTATAACATACTAAAAAAAATAAACTTTCTTGAAGAATCTGCAAAAATAATCTTAACACATCATGAAAGATATGACGGCAAGGGATATCCAAACGGCATTTCGGGCACTGAAATACCCATTGGCTCTAGAATATTTTCGATTGTAGATGCTCTAGATGCTATGACAAGCAACAGAATTTATCGCAGGGCTGTAGGATTTGAAGAAGCTAAACAAAGAATTATAGATTCATCAGAAACCCAATTTGATCCTGAAGTAATAGAATCATTTGCTCAAATTCCTGAAACAGACTGGGCCAATCTTAGAAATAGAATTGAAACATCAGGTATTACATTTCTCAAAAACATATTATTTAACGCAAATAAAAATGCAGTTTATTATAATTAACCAGTGAACCGAATAACCCTACTATATAATACCTTTTGTAATGCTGGCAAGGAGATAATTGACCCTTCCACTTTTCCTTACAGAGAAGTAGGTCCTACCCGCTTAAAATGGTGGATAGGATTTTCAATGAATCTATTTGCAAAGGGTTATTTAGGTGCGGAATATTGTGGTTTGGAAAATCTTCCTGAAAATGGCCCCGGAATTGTAGCAGCAAACCATTTTTCTCATCTCGATGGGCTAATTATTAATGGCGCTTCGGCCTACCGGTCCAGAAGAGAGGTCGTATTTTTCGCCGCCGAAGATTTATATAAAAAAAATATAATATTTAAAACGATGTGTAATATCGTTAACTGCATACCAGTTAAAAGAAATCAGACTGACAGGGTCTCACTCCTAAAAGCAATCAGACTCCTAAAGAACAATAAGCTTTTTGGAATATTCCCTGAAGGTCAAAGGTCCAGAGACGGAAAGATTGGAGAAGCCAAAGACGGAGTAGCAATTCTGGCTCTAGCAACAGGTTGTCCAGTAATACCCGTTGGTATTGACGGTACATATGAAGCCCTTCCAAGACATACAAGTTTCATCAAACCTTCTAAGGTTACCATGAAGTTTGGAAAAACTCTTAAATACAGCAAACAAAAAAAACCCTCTCATGCTTTAATATCCGAGGTTAGAGAAGAAATAATGTTTGAGATAAAAAAACTAAGAAACGAGGCTATCGATTGGAAGGAAAATAGACTTACTGCTTGAAAATCTCAAGCAAGATGCTTTCTGAGTAGTTCATTAATAAGTTTTGGGTTTGCCTTTCCCTTAGTTTCTTTCATTACCTGACCGACAAAAAATCCTAATAGTTTTTTATCCCCTTCTCTAAATCTTTTAACCTCATCTGGATGTTTTTCAACTAAACTGCTAACCAGGCTTTCCAACTGCCCTTCATCAGATATCTGTTCTAAGCCCTTTTCTTTCACGATTTGCTCGGCTGATTTTTTAGTTTCTATCATCTGAGAAAAAACATCTTTTGCAATTTTTCCGCTAATGCTCCCCTTTTGTACAAGCTCTAGCAGCTTAGAGATCTCTATGGGTCTAATCTGGAAATTATCTATTTCGTCTTCATCTCCTATCTCTCTCAGTACTTCATTTATTATCCAGTTAGCAACAATTTTAGGATCGGTGCAAAATTCTAATGAATCTTCAAAATAATCAGCAAGCGGTTTTGTAGATGTTAATATTAAAGCACTAGATTGAGGTAAATCATGATCTTTCATAAATCTCTTATACCTGCTATGAGGAAGCTCCGGCAAAGACTCTCTCAAACTATTAATAGTATTATCTTGCAATATTACGGGAAGTAGATCGGGGTCAGGAAAGTAGCGGTAGTCATGGGCCTCTTCTTTGCCTCTCATTGAAAATGTGACGTTTTTACTGGAATCAAAAAGCCTTGTTTCCTGCACTATTTCTCCGCCATTTTCCAGTACTGATATTTGTCTTTCAATCTCATATTCTATGGCCTTTTGCACAAA
This sequence comes from Deltaproteobacteria bacterium, assembly GCA_004356685.1. Taxonomy (GTDB): domain Bacteria; phylum Desulfobacterota_D; class UBA1144; order Nemesobacterales; family N074bin48; genus N074bin48. Next base: position 3,682 of record SMWS01000001.1, on the reverse strand, counting down.
TCTGAATGAGTTTACGTTTTTAATCTCAGCTTTTGTTCCAAGTTTTTTCGAGCCCACAGGTCTTACTGATATATTCGCATCACACCTGAGGCTTCCTTCCTCCATGTTCCCATCACACACTCCAATAAAAGTTAAGATCGAGCGAAGCTTTTTCATATAAGCTACGGCTTGTTGTGCATTCGACATATCCGGTTCACTAACAATTTCAATAAGGGGAACCCCAGTCCTATTCAGATCAACGTAGCTGTAATGCTCAGAATCCTCGTGTATCAGCTTTCCGGCATCTTCTTCCATATGTATACGCGTAATTCTGATTTTCTTTGTTTTTCCATCGAGATCAATGTCCAGGTATCCGTTTGTACAAATAGGCTGCTCGTATTGAGTAATCTGATAACCCTTAGGAAGATCGGGGTAAAAGTAGTTTTTTCTGTCAAATCTCGATTTGTTGTGAACTGTGCAATTTGTAGCAATTGCTGCCATAATCGCATACTCAAGCGCTTTTTTATTCAATACTGGAAGTACTCCGGGCATTCCCAAACAAATTGGGCATACCTGAGAGTTTGGCTCTGCGCCAAATTTAGTAGAGCATGAGCAGAATATTTTTGACTCTGTAGACAGTTGAGCATGCACTTCTAGACCAATTACAGCCTCATATTGCATATACAAATCCTCTCTTTTTAATAATAGAATCTTTATTTATATAGATATTTTGTAAAAATTGCAAACAGCTATTTTTAACTTAATTATTTCTTTTCATTGATCTTGATTTCCACATTGAATATACAACAGGAATGATTATCAAAGTTAGAATAGTCGAAGTTACTAATCCTCCAACCATAGGTGCTGCTATCCTTTTCATAACATCCGCTCCCGCACCTTGGCTCCACATCAGGGGAAGAAGCCCCATTATCATCGCCATAACTGTCATAATCTTAGGCCTGACCCTCTGTACAGCACCATCGTGTATAGCCTTATCTAAATTTTCAATCCCTGTTTTCCCTTCTTCCACCATTTTATCATAAGAGTGATCTAGATACATTATCATTACAACCCCTGTTTGAGCTGCAAGCCCTGCAAGGGCGATAATACCCACCGCGACTGCCATACTAAGGTTGTAATCCAGAATATACAGAAGCCAGATGCTGCCGACCAGCGCAAATGGGATTGAAAGCAGCACAATCAGTGATTCAATTACCGAGTTAAAGTTTATAAAAAGCAGGAGAAAAATAATAAATATAGTGATAGGTATAATTAATTTTAGCTTTTCCGTAGCTCTCTGAAGGTATTCATACTGCCCTGCCCACTCCAGGAAGTATCCTGGGGGAAGTTTGACATTCTTGCTCACAATTTCTTTTGCCCTATTGACGTAACCCTCGTAGTCTCCTCCTTCAACAACCACAGTGACAAGACCAACCTTTTGTCCGTTTTCACTTTTTATCAGAGGAGGACCCGTAGTGAAGTGAATATCGGCTACAAGCGATATGGGTATCTGTGTTCCAGTAGGTGTATTTATCAGCACTCGCTTCAAGTCATCGATATCCATCCTAAATTCTCTCTGATATCTGACATTTATCTGGTATCTTTCCTGTCCCTCTACTGTCTGGGATATGTTTTTTCCTCCAATAGCGGTTTCAATAACATCTTCTACGTCACCTATAGTCAGACCATATCTTGCGGCTCTTTCACGGTCAATTTCAAAATCCAGGAAATAACCTCCGGTAACCCTGTCTGCAAAAACGCTTGCTGTGCCGGGAACATCGGTCAGCACCTGTTCAATCTCCACCCCTATTTTCTCTATTATCTCCAACTCCGGCCCAAACACTTTGACTCCGAGATTACTCCTCAACCCGGTGCTGAGCATCTCAGTCCTTGTCTGAATCGGCATCCAGAATACGCTTGACATTCCGGGAAAATCTAGCTTTTGTTTCATTTCGGAGATAAGCTTATCCCAGGTCATTCCCTCACGCCACTGGTCTTTTGGTTTTAGTGTTACTATCGTCTCGACCATACTAAGCGGGGCAGGGTCTGTGGGCGTTTCGGCACGGCCGATCTTTCCAAATACCCTTTCCACCTCAGGAAACTTCATTAGCATTTTGTCCTGAATCTGAAGAATCCTGGAAGCCTCGGTGATGGATATCCCGGGCACGGAAGTTGGCATATACAGGATAGTTCCTTCGTTCAGTGGAGGCATAAACTCAGAGCCGAGTCTTTTATAAACGAAAAAAGTAAGGATAAGAATGACAGCAGAGATAATTAGGACTGTTTTTTTAAAGTGGAGAGCCATCTTTACTACAGGGTCATATAGCCTGATTAAGTATCTATTTACAGGATTATGCTCTTCGGGTTTAATCTTTCCCTTAATCAAGAGAACTATAAGTGCCGGCGTAATTGTTATGGCAAGTAGCGCCGCAAAAAACATAGAAAATGTTTTTGTATAAGCCAGAGGTTTAAAGAGCCTTCCCTCCTGGGCTTCGAGTGTGAAAATAGGAAGAAAAGAAATCGCAATAATCAGAAGAGAGAAGAAAATGGGCGTTGCCACCTCTTTCATTGCACTTATCATTACATTTTGTCTAGTTTCTCCATCTTCTTGCCCAGTCAACTTCTCCATGCGCTTGCACACATTTTCAACGAGTACAATGGACGCATCCACCATAGCCCCTATCGCTATGGCTATTCCACCCAGAGACATTATGTTGGATGTTTGATTCAAGTAGTACAGTGGAATAAAGGCCATCAGTATTGCAAGCGGGATAGTCAATATAGGAACCAGCGCACTCCTAAAATAGAAGAGAAAAATAATTATAACTAGGCTTACTATAATGCTTTCTTCAATAAGCTTTCCCTTTAGGGTGTCTATTGCACTTTCGATAAGGCCTGAACGGTCATAGGTGGTTACAATCTCAACACCTTCAGGGAGAGATGGTTTTATTTGCTCTAGTTTTTCCTTTACTCTTTCTATTACGTCAAGTGCGCTTTCTCCGTAGCGCATAATTACTATGCCGCCAACTGTCTCTCCTTCTCCGTCCAGCTCAGCCAGACCTCTTCTCATGTCCGGTCCTAATTTTACGTTTGCAATATCACTGATGTAAACAGGTGTGCCGTTCCCACTTATACTAACGGGAATCTTTTCAATGTCTTCTATGCTTTTTATATATCCCCTTCCCCTAACAAAGTATTCGGTTGCTGCAAATTCTATCACCCTTCCGCCAACTTCGTTATTACTTCTTCGTATGGAGCTTATGACCTTTTGCAGCGGTATGCCGTAAGCAAATAGTTTGTTCGGATCAATTTCTACCTGATATTGCTTCACAAAGCCGCCTACGCTGGCAACCTCGGCAACTCCGGGAACTGACTCTAACCAATAACGTAGATACCAATCCTGAAAAGAGCGCAGTTCCGCTAAGTCATGCTGTCCCGTTTTATCAACCAGAGCATATTCAAAAACCCATCCTACCCCTGTTGCATCGGGACCCAAAGACGGAGTAATCCCCTCAGGCAGCCGCCCGGCAACTTCATTTAGGTATTCAAGCACTCTGCTTCTGGCCCAGTACATATCGGTTCCGTCTTCAAAAATGATATAAACAAAGGACAATCCAAAAGATGACTGTCCACGCACAGATTTTACTTTTGGAGCCGCAAGCATATTTGTAACAATCGGATAGGTAATCTGGTCTTCCACTAG
>SMWS01000019.1 GCA_004356685.1 Deltaproteobacteria bacterium | reverse complement strand
CCACCTTATCTTTCGGATTTTCATCTTTCGTTCCAATGTTTAGTCTAACCAAATTATGTGAGGGTAACACCCTCTTTATTGCTTCAATGAATTTTAGAATAGTATCCTGGGAAAATATATCAGGATAGTCTAAATATTTAAGTTTATTTAATGGCGGGGCCGACGGGAGTTGAACCCGCGACCTCTGGCTTGACAGGCCAGCGTTCTAACCAGTCTGAACTACGGCCCCCGCAATTAACTTTAAGTGGTGGGCGGTACAGGATTTGAACCTGTGACCCCCTGCTTGTAAGGCAGGTGTTCTCCCGCTGAACTAACCGCCCAGATTGAAAAATGAGAGAACTTTATAACAGAATTTCATTGTTTTGTCTAGTTTATTGATAATAAAAAAAGATAATAATATTAAGAATTATTTTGGAGTAGTAATGAATAATAAGTCTATGATTAATTTACAAAAAATGCAGTAAATCTCTACTATATAACCAGGATAACAAATTATTATTAAGAAAGATTTACATTTGAGCCAAATTCCGGCTCTACTGGAATAGCAGCCGGATGGGGCGTAATCAAAATGTCCTGAAATACAGGTAAATCAGTCACTATTGCTTCTTTTATAACATCATCGATGTTGTCTACTAAAACTATTTCCATATCCTTAAGAGTGGTTTTGGGAATGTCTTTAAGGTCTTTTTCATTATCTTTTGGAATTATAACCTTTTTAACCCTTCCCCTATGAGCAGCCAGAATCTTTTCCTTAAGGCCTCCTATAGGAAGCACTCTGCCTCTAAGAGTTATTTCTCCAGTCATTGCCACTTCTTTATCAATAGGCTGTTTAATCAGTGCTGAGACTATAGCGGTTACGATCGCAATGCCTGCCGATGGTCCGTCTTTTGGAGTAGCGCCTTCGGGAACATGTATGTGAATATCTATCTTCTGGTAGAAATATCTTTCAAGCCCCAGCTGCTCTGCCTTTGATCTTACATAACTCATTGCAGCCTGTGCAGATTCCTGCATAACCTCTCCAAGCTTACCGGTAAGCGTAAAATTTCCCTTTCCCGGAACCATAGACACTTCTACAGTCAAAATCTCTCCGCCAACTTCTGTCCAGGCAAGCCCGGTGCATATGCCAATTTGATCATCTTCTTCAATTTCACCAAACTTAAATTTAGGAATTCCCAGAAAAGTCTGAATATTATTTTCACTTATCTTTACTGAGTGATCCAGACCTTTTTCAACGACTCTTTTAGCAACCTTTCTGCACAGAGTCGAAATTTCTCTCTCTAAAGTTCTCACACCCGCTTCTCTGGTATATCTTCTTATAAGTGAAAGGATTCCACTATCCATTATTTTTAAGTTTTCGAGTTTTAATCCATGGTCTTCTTGCTGTTTAGGTACAAGAAATTTCTTTGCAATGTGAAACTTTTCGTGTTCTGTATAACCTGGGAGATGAATTATTTCCATCCTGTCCTGCAGCGCCCAGGGAATCGTATGGAGTATATTTGCCGTAGTTATAAAAAGCACATTTGAAAGATCGTAATCGATCTCTAGATAGTGGTCATTAAAATTTTTGTTTTGTTCAGGATCAAGCCCTTCCAGGAGCGCAGATGCCGGATCTCCTCTGAAATCCATACCAAGTTTATCTATTTCGTCCAATAAAAATACCGGATTCATAGTACCGGCTTTTCTCATACCCTGTATTATTTTGCCGGGCAGTGCACCAATATAAGTTCTCCTGTGACCGCGGATTTCAGCCTCGTCACGCACCCCTCCAAGAGAAACCCTGATAAACTTTCTACCCATTGCCCTTGCGATAGATTTAGCAAGAGAGGTTTTACCAACACCCGGTGGTCCTACAAAGCACAAAATAGGCCCTTTTAGTTTATCTGTAAGTTTACGAACTGCTAAGTATTCAATTATCCTCTCTTTTGGCTTTTCAAGACCATAATGATCTTCTTCCAGTATTTTTGTTGCTTCATCTATATCAAGCCTGTCTTCTGTAATATCATCTAACCATGGCATAGACAGCAGCCAGTCTAAATAATTTCTCACAACAGTAGATTCAGCAGACATGGGGGACATCATTTTAAGCTTTTTAAGCTCTTTTTTAACCTTTTTTTCAACCTCTTCGGGAATCTTTTTATTTTTAAGTTTCTCTTCAAATTCGTTTATTTCAGATTTTAGATCGTCCTTATCACCAAGCTCTTTTTGTATAGCCCTCATCTGCTCAGTCAAATAATACTCCTTCTGAGCCTTTTCCATTTGTTTTTTAACTCTTGATCGGATTCGTTTTTCCACCTGGAGTATTTCTGCTTCAGACTGTATCTTTTCATAAAGCTTTTCTAACCGATTAACAGGATTAAATACTTCGAGTATCTCCTGTTTATCATCCAGCTTAAATGAAAGGTGTGATGCAATAGTATCAGCAAGGCGGTCAGGATCAGTTATTGAAGAAACTGTTACCAAGACCTCTGAGGGTATTTTTTTGTTTAACTTAACGTAGTTTTCAAATGCTGATAAAAGAGTCCTTATCAAGGCCTCAGTTTCAACGCCTGGTTTTGCAGCATCAGGAATATTCTCTATTTCTACTAAAAAGAAGCTTGAATTTGCAGCATAATTCCCAATTTTTGTTCTTCTTTTCCCTTCGACTAAAACCTTAACAGTGCCGTCAGGAAGCCTTAGCATCTGAACAATAGTTCCTATAGTCCCAATATTATAGATATCTTCTTTTTTGGGATCGTTTGTTTTGGCGTCTTTTTGTGCGGCAAGCACAATTTCCTTATCATTTTTCATCGCCTCTTCCAAAGCACGAATGGATTTTTCGCGCCCTACAAAAAGCGGTGCTACCATGTATGGAAATATTACGACATCACGAAGGGGAAGAAGCGGGAGAAATTTTGATTTTTCAGTTTTTTTATCATCAGATTTAAGCAAATCCGTCATAAAAACTCCTTATTTTATCACCCTGAACCCATTTTTCTTTCTTCCTCATAAAAGAACAGAGGGCTGCTTTTACCCTGAACAACATCTTTAGTTATCACGCAGCGTTTAAGGCCAGTTAAAGATGGTACATCGTAAGAAACATCAAGCATTATAGATTCAATTATTGCCCTCAGCCCTCTTGCGCCAGTCTTTTTCATAATACCATCATGGGCAATTTCTTCTAGAGCGCCTTCTGTGAACTCAAGCTCTACATTTTCTAATTCCATTAACCTCTGAAACTGCTTTATTAAAGCATTTTTTGGTTTTGTCAGAATCTCTATTAAAGCGGGTTCATCAAGTTCGTCAAGAGTAGCAGCAACAGGTATACGCCCTATAAACTCAGGAATGAGTCCAAATTTAATTAAATCTTCAGGTTGAAATTCATCTAATATTTCGCTTAAACTTTTATCTTTAATATTGTTAATATTGGATTCGAATCCGATTGCTTTTTCACCAATTCTGGTTCCGATAATATCTTCTAGCCCGCAAAAAGCTCCGCCGCAAATGAACAGAATGTTAGTTGTATCAATTTGAATAAAATCCTGCTGTGGGTGCTTACGACCGCCTTTTGGAGGAACATTAGCTTTTGTGCCCTCAATAATTTTCAGTAGCGCCTGTTGCACACCCTCTCCCGATACGTCTCTGGTTATGGATGGGCTGTCGCCGGATTTTCTTGCCAGTTTGTCAATTTCGTCAATATAAATAATGCCTTTTGAAGCCTTTTCAACATCATAATCGGCAACCTGCAGCAAGCTAACAATCATATTCTCAACATCTTCTCCAACGTAACCGGCTTCTGTGTAGCATGTGGCATCGACTATAGTAAATGGCACATCCAGGACTTTAGAAAGCGTTTGCGCAAGTAGAGTCTTACCACAGCCTGTAGGGCCAATAAGCAGGATATTACTTTTCTGAAGTTCAACATCACTATTTTTTTTGGTTCCTAATTGAGTGGATAATTCGACTCTTTTATAGTGATTATAAACAGCAACTGCCAGTATTTTTTTTGCTTTTTCCTGCCCTATGACATATTCATCCAGAAATTCTTTCAACTGAGAAGGTACAGGCAAGTTGGAATATTGCTCTTTTAAATAACCCTCTTTTGCCTCTTCATCGGCTATGATCTCGTTGCAAAGCTCGATACACTCATTGCAAATGTAAACAGTTGGGCCTGCAATTAATTTGCGTACTTCTCTTTGTCCCTTTCCGCAAAAAGAGCAATAAAGCTTTCCGTCTTTTCCATCTCGTCTGGTAGTCACTTTTGTATGGTATCCCTGCGAGTTATTATAGAATCAACTATGCCATAATCTAAGGCATCTTTTGAAGTAAGAAAAAAATCTCTTTCAGTATCGCTTTCTATTATATTTATATCTTTACCAGTATGTTCAGCTAAAATTTCGTTCAATTCACGTTTTACCCTCAATATTTCTTTTGCATGAATATCTATATCAGTTGCCTGACCTTCAAATCCCCCAAGAACCTGATGCAGCATAACCCTAGAATGAGGCAAAGTAAACCTTTTTCCCTTTGCGCCGGCAGCAAGAAGAACAGCCGCCATGCTCGCAGCCTGCCCCATGCACATTGTAACAACATCAGGCTTTATATACTGCATTGTATCGTATATGCCAAGCCCAGATGTTACATTGCCCCCCGGGGAATTAATATAAACATAAATATCCTTTTCAGGGTTTTCTGATTCAAGGAACAGCAGCTGAGCAATAACCGTGTCGGCGGTAGCATCAGAAATTGGAGAGCCTATAAACACAATTCTATCTTTTAGAAGTCTTGAAAAGATATCATATGCTCTTTCCCCTCTGCTGGTCTGCTCTATAACTATAGGGATAAAATTAGACATGGATAGCCTTAAGTATACTAATTCGCAGAATTTATGTCAATTTCATTTTTATCTGCTTCTTTCTCTTTTTTAGAAGCTTTCTTTTCTTTAATTTTGGCTTGTTCTATAATGAAATCCAAAACCTTTTGTTCTGTAAGCCTCGATTCCAGCCCCTGCAGCAAATTATTTTTTTCATAAGTCTGCTTAAACTGATCAAAGGGTATTCTATACATAGCCGCCATTTCTTTAAGTGTATTATCAACCTCGGCATCGGAAACAAAAATGTCTTCGTTATCAGCTATCTTACCTAAAACAATAGAGACTTTAACGTTTGTCTCTGATCTTTTGTCGATATTAGACTGCACATTCTTAGTAATTTCAGGAACCTCAAGACCCTTGCTTTGATAGTCATTTGCGTATCTACTTAACAAAAAATTCTTTTCCTGATCGAGTAAACTTTGCGGGAGATCAAAATTGTATTTAGCAAGCAGTTTTTTAATTATATCCTGCCTAAGCTTTCCATCAGCCTGATCTTCCAATTGCTTTTCTAAATCCTCTTCTATTCTCTTTTTTAATTCTTCCATATTTGCAAGCTCGTACTGCTTTGCAAATTCATCGCTGAGTTCTGGAAGCACCCTTTCTTTTATATCATTTAGCTTAACTTTAAAATTCACCTCTTTACCCGCAGCCTCTTTTATAACAAAATCATCATCATAAGAGATAGTAAACTCTTTTTCTTCACCCTTTTTCATACCAATTAGATTTTTTTCAAAATCTTCAATCAACTTTTGTTCACCCACTAAAAGCTGCAGATTATCTTTTTTAAGGTCGCCAAGCAATTTCCCATCTACAAAACCTTGTTGGTCTATAAATACATAATCGCCCTTTTTAACCTTTCTATCCATTTTTAGAGGCACGGCTTCGGCAGCTTTTTCTCTGAGTCTGTCAAGTGCCTCTTGAATTTTCTCTTCTTTCACCTCTTGCTTTTCTTTAGTCAGTTCTAACCCTACATAACCCTCAGCCTCAAATTCAGGAACCACTTCAAATTCGGCAGTATAGTTAAAATCAGATCCCTTCTTAAGCTCTTCAGGCTCTAAGCGGGGTTTATTTACCGGAACAAGCTTGTTTTCTTCCAGTACCTTGTAAAATGTATCATTTACTATCTTAGAAGTAGCTTCAGCCACTATCTGTTTGCCGTACATTGATTCAATCAAACTTACAGGGGTCCTGCCCTGTCTAAATCCTTTAACACTTGCCGACTTTCTAAAATCGTTAATTAGTTCAGCAAAGTTATTGTCTACCTCTTCTGCCGGCACGCAAATCGCAAGCTTTCTTTCAGTACTATTTATCCTTTCAATATCAACTTTCATATTATCAAAACCTCTACTTAACAAGATTAATGCGAGAGGGGGGAGTCGAACCCCCACACCTTTAGCGGTACTGGATCCTAAATCCAGCGCGTCTGCCAGTTCCGCCACTCTCGCGAAAAGCTAGTTAGTTTTCCTGATAGCGTAGACAAATGCAATATTTGAATGCGCGGGACTGGGAGTTTCTATTACCTTAAATTTCTTTGAAAGCAATGCTACAAGCGCCTTACATTTTTCCTGCATCTCAGAACTAAAGAAATGAACTTCCATTGCTATGTATTCTATTTTATCTAAGACTGCCGACGTGACATTTTCAAAAATATTATATTCACAGCCCTCACAGTCTGTTTTTAAAAAGTTGTGCCGGCTTTTGTGTTGAGCAGTAGCTTGTTATTAATTAATAACAAAGGTATTGCATAGAAATTCACTCCGCCAAGCAGTGTTGGTATGGAAGATATATAGTACTTCAAAGCCGAAATTAATTTCATAGAAACGGGTCTTAAGTACTCCCGAAATAAAATGATTTGAATAACGTTTTAATTTTTGGGCTGTGGGGGAATCGAACCCTCGACCCAGTGATTAAGAGTCACTTGCTCTGCCTAACTGAGCTAACAGCCCAATAATAAATTAATTTTTTTAGCTTAGCTGAATAAGCGGAAAAGACAATAAGCGCAGAGGGGATTAAGGGGTGTTATTGATTTATTTATTAGTTTACGAAGGGTTTAATAATAAATCTTGGGTCAGGTGGTAACCGGGGCTGTGTCGTTGTTGACACCACTGTTTCTGATCCAGGAGACCCGGGATCAACCTCTGGCCTGATTTCAAGAGTATGTGTTCAACAGCCAGTGAGGCTGATAGTTCAACCACTTCTTCACCACACCTTTTATATAATTTTACCTAATTTTAAATGCTTATTTAAAATTTATGCTTCACCTAATACTTTATGTTTATTGACACACATCCGCCTTGACTTTATTTTAGAGCTACTTATAAACAGGCCAATATATAATTTTAGAAATTCACGTTGAGGGGGCAATGGAATTATGATTAAAAAAGAATTTCGCTCTATCTATTTTTTTTTCCGTTATGTTTCTTTTCTTGGCCGTATAGGTCCAACATGCTTCAGCACGAAGCCATAAAATCTCAGTAAATGGGCATGGCAACCTCGTCTTCAATGAAACTCTGCGCACATTTTCTTTTCATGCTCAGACAAGACGATCTGGTGAATCAATTGGTAATTTGTTATTAATAAATCGTTTCATTGGTGTCCGGAATAATGCCGAAATCGATTGCCTACGGATCGATGGAGATGAAGCCTTTTAAAGTGGCTTTATCACCCAGGATAGTTTAGATGAATCCTTTGTGGGCGCTACAATATGGTTTCATATTAAAGACAATGGAGAGGGCCGCGGTGACCCGGCGGACCAGATGACCGTGCTCTATTTGTATTTTGACCCCATAATTGATTGCGAAACGCCTTTAGATGAAGTAATCGATGTAATTAAAGCCCAGGGTGATAAACCGCCAATATTAATGGAAATAATGGGTGGCAATATTCAGGTGAAATAGATAAAAATTTATGGCTAAGATACTAGTAGCATTTCAAATTCGCTTCTAAGAGGTCTTTCTATAACGGACCAACTTATTCCACCTATGTCCAATGTCAGGACCTGGCACGGTTAGCTTTTTTAAGGTCTTCTTTTTTAAGTACATCTCTGAAAACTTCGTAGTTGATCCACGGAATGTCGATCT
>SMWS01000018.1 GCA_004356685.1 Deltaproteobacteria bacterium | reverse complement strand
CAGGTATCATATGGAAAAACTACTCATACAGAATCAGTAGAAGTGATATTTGACCCTGCTGTTGTTAGTTATGAAGAGCTATTGAACGTCTTTTGGATGAATATTGACCCAACTGATGTTAAGGGGCAGTTTGTAGACAGGGGTTTGCAATACAGGCCTGAAATTTTTTATCATAGTGAGAATCAGAGAATCATAGCAGAAAATTCAAAACAAAAACTAGAGGAATCCGCCAGATTCGATAAACCGGTGATAGTTCCAGTTACCGCTGCTTCTCAATTTTGGAAAGGTGAGGACTATCATCAGAAATATTATAAGAAGAGCCCGGTTGGATATTATACTTACAGAAGAGGCTCTGGCAGGGATCAGTTTATTGAGAATTATTGGGGAAAGAAATAAGAATTGGTTTTAATAGAGAATTTTAAGTAAGATTGCTATTTATATCATTCAATTAACTCAGTCGAGCTTGAAATTATCCAGTTTGCATCTTCTATAAATTTATCGTTATCGAAGTCTATATACTGAAAACCTTTTGATAAACTAACAGGTAACATCATTTTTAAAATCTCTTTCCAACAATCACAAGACAAATCAGTTTTTACTTCATTACCAGAAATACTTACTAATTAATTGCCAATAGAGCTAGATTGTAGTACAAGTTTATCAAAATTAATCAATATTATTGATTCAGAATTAGATAATTCAACGATCTGATTATTTTTCATTGCTAATTTATATATTATTCTCAAAAAAGAAAAAAAGTCCTCGTTCTTACCATACCAAACTATATTTGGTGGTGGTTCGTTATATGCAAAATCATTAAATGTTAGTTCAATCTTTAGCATTCTATTATTATTTTAACTATTTGAAATATATCTTGCCATTCCTCAAAAAAACTAAACCACTTTATAATAAGCATTTATTTTTATCAATTTAAGACTCTCAAATAATTTTTTTTGCATCTTTAAGTGCGAAAATCTTTTACATTAATTGTTATCCTCAAATTAGTTTATATAATTTGGCGCAAGATAACATTATGTAATTCAGAGACTAAAATAACATATTATTAAGGTAGAGTTAGAAGAATGTATATTAAACTTTTTTTTAATAATAACTATAACTAACAATGAAAATAGCGGCTAAAGTAGCATTCCCGATTCCAAAATCTGATTTTTATTATTACAAAATACCACAAGCGCTTAAAAGTATGGTCCAAATAGGACACAGAGTTCTAGTTCCAATTAAAAGCAGGAAAGCCATTGGCTATGTTATTGGTCTGGGGAAACCTCCCGCAGATATGAAGTTAAAAGAAATTATCGATGTGTTGGATGAACATCCGCTTTTTGACAAAAAAAGACTTTCTTTTTTCAAATGGGTATCAGATTATTATCTGGCTCCAATTGGAATAATATTAAAAGCCGCACATCCCGGAGGGCTTGGTCTAAACCTAAATAAAGTCATAAAAATTACCGATGAAGGTAAATCATATCTTGGCTCAGAAACTATTGATATAACTGAACTGCAAATTCTAAATGCCCTAAGTGCCTCCAGCCTCACTATTAATAAACTTTTAGAATTAATAGAGGGCTCGTCCAACGCTGTAATAAATAAACTAAAATTAATGAATCTTATAGAAATCGATTATCAAGTGGATAAAAAATCTTTTATCAAAACTGAAAGATTTATATCTTCTACTACAAAAAGCAGAAATAAAGAATTATTAAAAGTTATTTCTAAAAAGCGTCCGGCAAAGGGCAAAATACTCGAATTCATACTTAGAAATGAAAATATAGAATATCCTGAACTGGCAGATGTATTTGGCAACTTATCAAATCACATAAAATGGCTTGCAGAAAATGGCTACATAGAAGTGAAAACTGAGCAGGTAATTCGCGATCCTTATTCAGAGTTGAAAATTTCTAAAGAAAAACCACTTGAACTTAATATTGATCAGCAGGTGTGTTTAAAAGAAATAGAAAAAGCATTAAGCCATAAAACTTTTTCCCCTTTCCTGCTGCATGGCGTAACGGGCAGCGGCAAAACGGAGGTTTACCTAAGAGCCATAGAACGGGTAATAAAAAATGGCGGGGATGCTATTGTTTTAGTGCCCGAAATATCACTCACGCCGCAGCTGGTTAAGAGGTTTAAATCAAGATTTGGCAATGAAATTGCGGTACTTCATAGTGGTATAAATGATGCAGAGAGGTTTGATTCATGGAGGCTGATTAGAGAAGGAAAGATAAAAATAGCTATAGGAGCCAGATCTTCTATCTTTGCCCCGTTTAACAACATTGGAATTATAGTAGTAGACGAGGAGCATGAGCCGTCATATAAGCAGGAAGAATCCCCCCATTATAATGCACGGGACATGGCGCTTGTACTTGGAAAAATATACAAGTCAGTTGTAATACTTGGTTCTGCAACACCATCGGTTGAGACCTATTCAAACTCTTTAAAAGAGAAAATCAGATATCTGAGCCTGCCGCTTAGAGCTACCACCAATAAACTGCCGCAGATTGAGATTGTTGATATTAAAGAAGAAAAAAACATAGTAATGTCAGAGCGATTAAGAAAAGAACTAATCGATAACTTCAGTAACAATAATCAGTCTATAATTTTTCTTAACAGGCGCGGTTTTTCTTCGGTTTTGGTTTGCAGAGCATGTGGAGAAGCGCTTACATGCCCTAATTGCACTATTACGCTTACATATCACAAGAAAGATAATTCAGTCAAATGCCACTACTGCGGTCTTGATGAAGGCAAATTCAGCAATTGTTTGAAATGCGGGAACTTGCTGATTGAATATGGAATTGGAACACAAAAAGTAGAGGAAGAGCTAAAAAAAATTGTGCCGGGGGCAACAATTGCCAGGATGGACAAAGACGAAGTTAAGGGTAAAAAAGGGCTAATTAAATTATACAACCGGCTGGAGCAAAATGAGATAGATATCCTTATAGGAACGCAGATGGTAGCAAAAGGGCATGATTTGCCTGGTGTTACACTCGTTGGGGTAATATCTGCGGACATGTCTCTATCAATTCCTGATTTCAGAGCCGGGGAAAGGACATTTCAGTTGATTACACAGGTTGCAGGACGTGCTGGAAGGGGTGATAAAAAGGGAAAAGTCATAATTCAAACTCTGAAACCGGAAAATTCTGTTATTAAGTTTGCCGCAAGACAGGATTCTATAAATTTTTTGAAGAGTGAATTAAAATTACGCTCGGAAATTGGTTATCCACCTTTTACAAAGCTTGTAAATATAAAGTTTACAGGCAAAAAAGATTCTGAAACATCACAAATTGCTAATTATACGAGAAGTTTGGCATCAAAAATTTTAAGCAAATTCCCCCTGGATTCAATAGAAATTCTTGGTCCTTCCCAGGCCCCGATTAATAAAATTAAGAATAAATACAGGTGGCAGCTGCTAATTAAATCGGCAAACCAAAGAGACTTACATAAATTTATAAGAAGTTTATCAAAAGCAATCAGATTAGCCGAACTGCGTAGCACTATAAAAATTAGCTTTGATGTAGATCCAATAAGCTTTAGTTGATTGTACGAATTATTAACAATACAACTCTAACAAATTTCGATAATGTGTTAAACTTTTATTTATTAAAACTAAGTCCAATTACTATGGGTAAATAAAATGAAGAAAAAAAGAAAATCTGATTTAAATATTGCAAGGGTTCATTTTCAAAATGCAGTGAAAGAATGGATAGTAGGCTCGGCATATATGGCTAAAGGAATGAGGGAAGTCACAAAAAACAAGGATTACAGAAAACAGATGTTAGAGTTCTCAAGGTCTTTTTTTGATAAGGGGCTTGATTTATTCATTAATTTTGCCGAGGTCCTAAATGAACAAAGCCAGTCTCGCACAAAGTCATCTTCAAAAGCTAAGAAGAAATCACGGAAAATTGAAATTGATTGATGTATATCCGGATGCATTAAACGCCCGGAATACCCTTGATACTTTCAAAAGAGTAAATAAAAAAATCTCCAAAAAAAAAGAGGATATTTTGTTCCTTTTATCCTCTTACAGCCGTTTTCTGGGCAGAGAAATTACCAGAAATCCATCAATACTTGATTATTTAGTAAATTCAAAATTTATAAAGAAACAAAAACCGATAAACGAATTACTAAGAGAAGCCTGCGAGATTTCTGCAAATTCACAGGATATTGCTCAGTTTCTTTCCGATATAAAAAAATACAAATATAGAGAGCTCTCAAGAATAGTTTTAAAAGATATAAAAGACGAAAACATCTTTGTACGAACTATGGAAGAACTTTCAGATTTAGCTTCAGCCATAGTGAATTCGGTTCTTGCTTTCCACGCTAAAGATAACAAGAAAATATTAGATGATTTTGTGGTTATCGCAATGGGTAAGCTTGGTGGAAAGGAGCTCAATCTTAGCTCTGATATAGATTTAATATACCTGTTCAAAGATAGTGAAAACGGTGAATCCATATTTAAGTTTGCTGAAAATATTACAAAGGCACTTAGCAATAGAAGCGAAGAGGGGTTTTTGTATAGGGTTGATCTTGGGCTTAGACCCGGAGGAGGGAAAAGCCCTATTGCAGTCTCGATTGGAGGGTCTTTGGAGCATTACTATTACTGGGGAGATACTTGGGAGAGGGCAGCACTAATAAAAGCAAGTCCTATTGCAGGAAGTATAGATCTCGGCAATGAATTCATTGCCGAAATAGAAAACTTTATATATAAAAGGCATCTGGATTTTGCTTCTATTGAAGATATGAAAGATATGAAATCCAAGCTTGATAGTCTTCATAAAATTAATGATGTAAAACTGGGTAAGGGCGGGATAAGAGAAATTGAGTTTTTTGTAAATGCATTTCAGCTAATCCATGGAGGAGCTAAAAAAGAATTAAGGTCAAACAGAACTTTACAAACTTTAGAAATTCTAAAGAACTCAAAACTAATTTCGGATGACATATATAAAACATTAGTGCCGTCTTATATCTTTTTGCGAAAGACGGAGCACTTTATTCAGCTTGTAGATGAAAAACAGACTCATGCATTGCCCAGCAATTCAGAAGATTTAGAGAAATTAGCAAAAAGAATGGGTTTTAAAAATCAAAATGAATTTAGTAAAAAGTATACAGAAATAACAAATTCTGTATCTGATATTTATAATAAACTTTTTTTGGAATCGTCTAGAAAAATAGAAGAAAGTGGAAAAGAATTTTGGGAACTCGCAGATTTTTTAACAGAAGGGCACGTCAGTGAGCAAGAAGTGCTTGGGAAACTAAGTGGCTTGGGGTTTAAGGATCCCAAAACGGCGATTTTAATAATTGAAATACTACTTAATCCCAAAAAAAGCGGTTTAACACAAAGAGGGAGATCGCTTTCAAAAAAAATCATTCCCGTACTACTCAAACATGTTATCTCCTCTACTAACCCTGACTCTTCACTAAGGAATGTTGAGAGATTTATTTCGAGCGTAGGGTCGAGAAGTTCCATATACAGCGTACTGCTCGAAAACCCCGATATTTGCGCTCTTCTGTCCAAGCTATTTTCTACAAGCGCGTATTTATCAAGCTTTTTAATCAGGCATCCTGAATACCTGGATATTCTTACACTGAGAAGTGTCTGGAAGGACTATAAAACAAGTGAAGAAATGACATCAGACTTGAGCGAAGATATTAGAAATGAGTCCGATTTTGAACACAAATTAGATTCTCTGAGAAGATTCAAACACGTTGAAACGCTAAAACTCAGCATGAGATATCTTAACAATGAATTGGATACAGAATACATTGGAAGCTATAACTCGATGATAGCTGAAGCAGTTTTAAATGTAGGACTGCGGGTAGCGCAAAAAGAGATGAAATATGCAAAAAGTAAGAAAAATGAAATCGTAGTAATCGGTATGGGTAAGCTTGGTGGAAAAGAGATGGGGTATAATTCTGATTTAGACATCCTTTTTGTTTACAAGGGAAATGACCATGAATACTATTCTAAACTTGGTCAAAAACTAATATCAGTGTTATCGGTTCCCACAGGAGAAGGGTTCGCATTTAAAATAGACATGGGACTGAGACCGTCTGGTAATGCTGGAGCGCTCGTTTCATCATTTGATTCATTTAAAAATTATCATAATACAAGCGCAATGTTGTGGGAAAGGCAGGCTCTTTTAAAGGCACGTCCTGTTGCCGGGGATATGCAGCTTGGTAAAAAGGTTATGAGTATTATAGAGAGTTTTGTTTATAAAAAAAGGCTGGAACCTGATTCAATAAAAGAAATATCACACTTAAGAAAACGAATGGAATTAGAGCTTGCTAAAGAAACTAAGTCTAAATTTAATATTAAAACAGGGTACGGGGGTATAGTAGATATTGATTTTATTGTCCAGTCACTTCAGCTAAAATACGGCTCTGAGTCAAAAAGAATAAGGCAGACTAATACGTTAGAAGCTCTTGACTTGCTTTTTAAAGAAAGAATAATCAAAAAGAATGATTACAATACATTAGCTTCAGGCTACAGGTTTTTAAGACAGCTTGAAAATGCGCTAAGACTGATTCAAGATAAGGCTGCAAGCGACATTTATGAAACTGATTTTAATAGAGCCGGAGAGCTTATATTTGGTGAAACCGGAAGGTCACTTTTAAAAAGGTATAAATCTACAACAAAAAAAATTAGGAAAGTTTACAATTCGTATTTTTCTTAATATATTTTTAAGACAAATTTTTTAACTATTAAATATCCCTTTATATTTTTTTGATATAATCATCTAATTCAAGCTATTTTAAGTTGGAAGGTGTACTCACATTTGAAACTATTTAAAAGATGTATATTGATAATGGCTGATGGAGCTAGAGCCGACGTATTTGGGAAACTTCTCAAACAAGGTGATCTTCCAAACATTTCAAAATACATAGTGCAAAAAGGAAGCTACAAAAATGCAGTTACAGTATTCCCTTCGACCACAGGGCCTGCTTATACTCCTTACATACTTGGTAAATTCCCAGGAAGGTGTAATTTCCCCGGAATCAGGTGGTTTGATAAAAAGGAATTTGCCAAAACATTTTTCTCACTAAAAAGATTTAGAAGTTATATAGGTCATGAAACATATTTAATGAATCATGATATTTCCAAAGACCATAAAACTATTTTTGAGATTATTCCAGATAGTCTTAGCATTCTTAACGAACTTACAAGGGGTATCACTGCAGGTGGAGACAAAACTAGATATTCTAAAATATATTATAAGCTTAAAAGCCACTTTACAAATAAAACAAATGAAGTAGATAAGGTGTCACGCAGGATACTTCTGGCTAACAGCAACAGATTGCCGGATTTTTCATTTGTCGTATATCTTGGCATTGATAATTACTCTCATCTAACACACCCTTTTCATAAATCAGTCTTGGATTCTTATAAAATAATTGATAATAGTATTGGTGAACTTGCTAAATCTTTAATTAAAAAAGATATGCTTGATGACACTTTACTTCTTATTGTAAGCGACCATGGTCTTTCCCAGACACATTCACATTTTGATCTGCTTGAATATATGAATAGAAACGGTTTCAAAACATTTTACTATCCAAATATATTCAAAAACCTGTTTAATGCATCTGCTGCAAATATGGTTTCGGGTAATTCAATGTCTAATCTATATTTTAAAGGCAAAAAATCATGGGATGATTTTAATACTGATGAAATCAGTGATTTTATAAACCAGCTTGTACAAAGACCGGAAATTGACATCTTGTTGGTTAAGCAGTCAAACGATAGAATAAAAATACTTAGTAAGCGAGGGTCTGCAAAAACCTGGATAGATTCTGAAAATACAATTAATTATGAAGTAATGGATAGTGATCCGTTTGGTTACGAAGCTCTTCCACCTGTTATGACCATTTATGAATCACTGCAAAATACTTATAACACAAATTACCCTGATGCGCTTGTGCAAATAAACCAGCTGTTCGAATCTCCAAGGACAGGAGATATTGTTGTAACTGCAAGCCCTGGCCATGATCTGAGGGCAAAACATGAAAACCCTGAACACCGCTCTTCTCACGGCTCATTAATAAAAGATCACATGCTTGTACCTATTGCAATCAATACAGATATTTCAAAAGAGTTTATTAGAACAGTTGATTTATTTCCTACTATACTGAAACTTCTTGGATATGAATTGCCGCAACTGTTAGATGGGCAAAGTCTGGTAGATTAAATATATTGTGAGAATTAAAAATATAGTTTTGAAATTGTTACAGAATCTGTCTTTTAATTCTGCTCTGGGATGAATTAATCAGAGGGGGTGGGGAAAATATTTATTCTAAAAGTTTTTTTATTTCGGATTCTATTTTGTCTTCTTTTTGTTTTTTTGAAATAGATATTTCTTTTATTAAAAGCCCAAGTGCTGAATCCATTATTCTGCGCTCTCCAAAAGAAAGCTCTTTTCCATTTTGCAGTAATCTGATTTCCCTCAGTACTGATGCAACTTCATAGATATCTCCGCTTTTGAGTTTATCTGCGTATTCCCTGTAACGTTTATTCCAGCTTTGATTTCCATTAGTCCTCACCTTACTTTTCTCTTTATTTCCTAAAATATTATAAACGCGGGAAACTTTACTTTTGGATACAATTGGTCTCAGTCCCACAGTATTTGCATTATCGGTAGGTACCATAACTGTAACTTCATTGTCTAGTACCTTTAGAATATAAAACCTTTTTGCAGTACCGCGAAATTCTTTACTCTCTATACCCACAACCTCAACAACCCCGTGAGCAGGATATACTCCGTTCTCTCCGATTTTAAGCATTATTCTATGACCTTATTGATTATTATTGACTAAACCCCTTGGATAGAACTAATAAGGTAGCATAACTTAGTGTGCTGGTCAAACGCAATGTTAATCTATCACTTACTAAATATTAATAATATTAAAGATTTGAAGTTTCTATAGTATTATGCAACTCATTAAATATGAAATACAATCTCTGTGCATAAAATATGAAAAATCTTAACTGCGATATTCTTATTATTGGTTGTGGCATTACCGGGCTTACTATTGCAAGGGAGCTTACTGAGAGGAATTTTGAAAATATCATAATTATAGATAAGGAAAGTCGTATAGGTTCTCACGCAAGCGGAAGGAACAGCGGAGTGTTACAT
>SMWS01000163.1 GCA_004356685.1 Deltaproteobacteria bacterium | reverse complement strand
TTGAAGCACTACTGAAAGAAAAAAGAACTTTTAATCCTAAAAAAGATTTTATTGAACAAGCAAATATAAAAAGCAGGGCTATTTATCAAAAAGCAAAAAAGGATAATGAAAAATTCTGGGAAACTTTTGCAAATGAGCTGCATTGGTTTAGAAAATGGGAAAAAACTTTGAGCTGGAAGCCACCGTTTGCACAGTGGTTTATAGGTGGTAAAATAAATGTTTCATACAACTGTATTGACAGACACATACACACTTCAAGAAAAAATAAAGCAGCTATTATTTGGGAAGGAGAATGCGGAGACTCAAGAGTTTTAACGTATTGGGATCTGTATAGAGAAGTAAACAGGTTTTCTAATGTACTTAAAAATCTTGGTGTAAAAAAGGGGGACAGGGTAACAATTTACCTTCCCATGATCCCCGAACTTGCTATCGCTATGCTCGCATGCAGCAGAATAGGCGCGCCTCATAGTATAGTTTTTGGAGGTTTTAGCGCAGAAAGCCTGAGCGGAAGAATAAATGATAGTAAATCTAAAGTACTAATTACAGCTGACGGGGGGTACAGAAGGGGTGGTACAGTGCCGCTTAAAGCAAATTCTGATGAGGCTCTTAAGACTGCGCCACCCGTAAAAAAAGTAGTTGTTGTTAACAGGACGGATACCAAAATCAGAATGAAAAAAGGCCGTGATTTCTGGTGGCATGATCTTATGAACGATGCAGGAAATTTCTTTGAGCCAGAACATATGGATAGCGAAGACATGCTGTTTATTCTTTATACAAGCGGAACTACCGGCAAGCCAAAAGGGGTAGTTCATACAACCGGCGGTTATTTAACCGGGTATATGCAACTACAAAATGGGTGTTTGATATAAAAGAAGAAGATACCTTCTGGTGTACAGCAGATATTGGATGGGTCACGGGTCATAGCTATATAATTTATGGTCCGCTTGCAAATGGAGCTACTACCGTGATGTATGAAGGCACTCCTGATTATCCCCATAGGGGAAGGTTTTGGGAAATTATTGAAAAATACGGGGTAAATATTTTCTACACAGCGCCAACTGCTATTAGAACATTTATGAAATGGGGAGAAACTCACCCGGAAAAATTTGACCTTAGTTCTTTGAGGTTACTGGGTAGCGTGGGAGAGCCTATTAACCCTGAAGCATGGATGTGGTATTACAATATTATTGGCTCTAAGAACTGTCCGATTGTAGACACTTGGTGGCAGACTGAAACAGGCAGTATCTTAATCACCCCTCTGCCCGGGCTAACAAAACTAAAACCTGGGTCTGTAACCCATGCATTTCCTGGGATTGAAGCCGATATTTTTGATGAAGATGGACAGAGTATTAAAAGGGGTGCGGGCAATTTGGTAATAAAAAATCCATGGCCTTCAATGTTGAGAACCATATACGGTGATAAAAAACGATATATAAAAGAATACTGGAGCAAGTATAAAAATGTTTACCTCACGGGTGACGGAGCAAAAAGGGACGAGGATGGATATTTGTGGCTACTTGGAAGGCTGGATGACGTCATAAATGTTTCCGGTCACAGAATTGGCACAATGGAGATAGAAAGCGCTCTGGTAGACCACAGAGCAGTAGCCGAATCTGCCGTAATCGGCAAACAACATGAACTGAAGGGTCAGGCAGTTTCAGCATTTGTAACGCTTAAAGAAACAGTAAAATCAAGTAGTAAGCTTGCCGATGAATTGAAAAAACATGTAGTTAAAAAAATTGGAGCTATAGCAAGGCCTGAAGATATTATTTTTACAGCAGAACTGCCAAAAACCAGAAGTGGTAAAATCATGAGGAGACTGCTAAGAGATATTGCAGAAGGCAGGATTTTGGGAGATACATCTACACTTGCCGACCCCTCGGTAGTAAATGCCCTTAAAGACAAATATGAGCATCAGGAGGGGTAGGTCAGAATAACAGATTAATAATCTGCCGCCGTCAAATTTATATAGTAATTGGCGTCCGGTCCTTTTATGACCTTTTATTAATGAATAAAAGTACAACGCCCCATTTGTTTCCTTTTATTCTTTATATTTTTAAATTAAAAAGACAATGTTAGAATATTACGTATGTGTTAATTCAAGTATTTTATTCAATTAATAATAAACAAAAATTTTATAAATTGGAGATATGCGTAAATTATTATTAGTAGTGACATTCGGTACTAACGTTATAGAAAGCAGGAGGATAGATAAAGATAAGATTACCATCGGTAGGGATGATACCAATGACATTGTACTAAATAATCCTACAATCTCCAGAGAGCATTCAGAAATTAATTTTAGTGATGGAATAATAAGTATAAAAGATCTTGGAAGTGCAAACGGCACATTTATAAACAATGTAAAGATGGATGAGGCCGTTTTAGATATAGGCGATGAAATAATAGTGGGTAAGTATATGATTAAACTTAAAAGCGCCAGATCACTAGATCCTGAGCTAGACCTTTCCTTTCAAAGCAGTGAAGAAGGCAAATCCACAGATATCGAAACTTTTAGAGTTGATGATAAAACTCGCAAACAAATGTTAGAAAGATACCAAAGTGGAAAAGATATTAACTTTCCCGTGCTAATTCTTTCTAACAATAAACAAATCAAAGTTACTGAAGACATTTTTTTGATAGGAAAGGGGTCTGAATCTAATCTCAGAATAAATGGCAGCTTCATTAAGGATGTTCACGCTAAGATTATAAAGATTGGCGCTACTTCATATAAAATGATCAGCATGGGCTCTTTTTTTTCACCGGTTAGAGTAAACGGAAAAAAAACTAAAGAGAAAATACTGCGCCATGGAGATGTAATAGAGATTGGAGGGGAAGAAATAGTTTTTAATCTATGATTTAAGGACTTAAGAATTGATAGGAAAAACGATAGGGCCTTATAATATAGTTGAAATATTAGGAAAAGGCGGGATGGGAGTAGTTTATAAAGCTGTTCATACCACCCTGGAACAGCAGGTTGCAATTAAAGCACTGTCTTCTGAACTCGCAAGCAATCCTTCGAGTAGAAAAAGATTTGTTAAAGAAGCTAAGATACAGGCAAAGTTTTCTCACCCAAATGTTGTAAACATATTTAATTATTTAGATGAAGGTGAAGATGTCTACATAGTAATGGAATATGTAAATGGGCAAACCCTGGAACAAAAGCTTAAGAGTGAAGGAGCAATCTCAGAAAAAGAAGCAATTTCTATATCTATTCCTGTTTTAGAGGCGTTGGATTTCATGCATTCAAACGGAGTAATACATCGGGATATCAAGCCTAGCAATATAATGATTACAAATACCGGTTTAATAAAGGTTACGGATTTTGGTATAGCAAAAGTTTTGGATGAAAACACTCAGCAAACAAAAACAGGCATGGTTGGGTCACTTTATTATATATCTCCAGAACAGATATTGGGTGAGCAAACAAGCGCAGCGACCGATGTTTATTCTTTTGGTGTAACGCTCTTTCATATGATTACCGGAAAGGCTTTATATGAAGGTACCGAATACGCTATTATGACAAGCCATCTTGAAGGAAAACCAGTTCCACCATGGGAAGTGAATGACAACGTATCCAAAAATTTTGGAAAAGTAGTGCTCAAAGCTATTCAAAAGACTCCCAAAGACAGATATAAGACGGCAAGGGCATTTTCTGATGATTTAAAAAGAGTAGAAAGTGGATCGAGGATTTCTATTCCCATACCCCGGATCATAAAAAATAATCAAGGCAGACTTAAAAAGAGCAATTTCAGTAATAAGAGAGCAATATATGGCGGGATCGGAATTTTTTTAATATTATCAATAATTGCCCTTGCATTTAACAGAGAACCAGAAAATAAAAATTCCCCTGCTGTCACAACTAGTTCAAGTATCGATAATGAGATTAAAGAAACTCAAATATCCCAGCCTGAATTACCAGAAACTAAACCAGTGCCAAAAGCTGTTGCAACAACAAATATTGAACAAACTGGCAGTAGGTCAGTTCAAGTGAATGATGAAATAGAGGATGAAAGATTTTCCCTGTTTGATGAAGATTTATATAATAAAAAAAATGCAAAAGAAATTGAAGAAAGAAACAAAAAACTGGAAGAAAAAAACAAAAAACTTGAAGCAAAGTTAAGAGAAGAGCAAAAAAGGTATGAAGAGAAAGAAAGAGAAGCTAGAAAAAGAGAAGAAGAATTAAGACGCAGGGAACAACAAAAACGCATGGAAGAACAAAAACAACATAAAGATACAACAGGCGGTTTTAAAAAAGTTTATAATCCGGTTAAAAATAAGGTTTTTAATCCTATTAAAAAAGGTTTTAATAAATTAAAGAAGAAACTGCGTTAATATTTTGTTAGTAATAAATCTTTTCGAAGCAATCTCAAACAATATGTAGCATCTTGTTAAACTAGAGCAAAAAAGAGTATTTCTACGGATGAACATGAAAGGAAATGTCAGGAACTAAAAAACAGGCAGTATCAAATATATGAACAAATAAAGAATTATCTGAAAGCTGATGAACCCTTCCAAGTTACTGTAAGTATCGCACTTCCATTAGCATCCAAAGCATATGAGATATTTGGAAGTTCGTATATTGACCAAAAGCGGAAACTTATAAACTACGTGTTTTTAAACTTACAGTTAAGAGGCGTAAGTCTCAAATATGATTTGAAAAAACCTTATGATTTAATGGTAGATTACAATACCTAATCTGAATGGCTGGGGCTCTAGGATTTGAACTCTCTTCACTTGCCACTTAATTTTCATTAATTTACAAGGTAGAAAAACCAATAATCACAGTAAGTTGCTTGCCCACCACAAAATCATCGTGCGGTTAACAATCGAAACTTTGAGTTCATAAAGACATAGTAAGAATCTGCTGGATAGTAGATTAAAGATTAATCATATTTCACTTTACATAGTGTTAAGAAGTATTATATAGAATTGAAAGGAAAAAACGTGTAGCCAACCGTAGCCAAGAAATTAGTGAAGGATTGAAAAACTGAAAAAACCTGTGTAACTTACTGAAATTATTGGAATGTGGATTAATAATGTTGTGGTGGGTGTAGCTCAGACTGGTTAGAGCACCTGGTTGTGGCCCAGGAGGCCGCTGGTTCAAGTCCGGTCATCCACCCAAAAATTATAATCCATTATTTTACAGATATGAATTTGGATCAATTCTCATATTCCAGATTATCAACAGTTCCACATTTTAAATCCAAGACCCTTTTTTACAAATTCAATACTTATTATTGTTGTATAAATAATATCCATATGTATACTTAACATTACAATAGAATACAATGTATTCATTAAGTGAGGTGTAAATATGTCCAAAACAGTAACATTACGGTTAGAAAATAATACCTATAGGAAATTCAAAAAACTTGCAGAAAGTGACAACCGAACAATGTCAAATTTTATTGAGACTTCAGTGCTTCGTTATATTGAGAATAATAATTTTGCAGATGAGTTTGAAATGGCAGAGATCGAGTCCAACATCGATTTAAATAAAAGCCTTCAGCGTGCACAAAAGGATATGAAACAGAAGAAAGGAAGTTTCATTGAGTAGTTACAGGATATTTGAAACAGATGAATTTCAGAAAAAATTAAATAAGCTGATTAAAAAAGATTATGAATTTGTTTATAAAAAACTTAAAGAATATATATATCCCCAGATTATTGAAGAACCAGCATTTAGGAAAAATATAAAGAAGCTAAAAGGTTATAATCCTGAAACATGGAGATACAGGGTGGGTGATTTTAGAATATTTTATTCTATAAGTGATAAAGAAAAAATAGTTTATATTCTTACAATTGATAAAAGAAAAGATTCCTGCAAATAGCTTGCAATCAGTTTATATGAGCTGAATTCAGCTTATTTAAAGTCAGGACTACCCCTTTGGTTTATTATTCTTAATAGCAAAAAACAAAAGCTGCCCCCGTTATTTACAAAGATATCAACTACATGTCAATTGTTGTGATGCGACCCCTATTGTTGTTAGTGTTGGTTTGGAAAGTTTGTGTGATTGTTTGCCTGAGAATTTGATGATTTTTTTCTAACATATGTCTAACCGCACATTGCACTTGTATGCACATTATGCATGTATTGCACTGGTTGCGCAGTTATTTTAGGCAGTGTTTTAGGAGAGTTTTGAGATTCTTTAATGATTGCAGTAAGTTGTGTTTGTGCTCTGATTTGTTCTTCTAATCCGCAGGTCACAGGTTCGAATCCTCTCAGGCGCGAACTTATTTCCTAATAATCACAAACAGTTAGGACTTTCCAGTAGTAAAGCTATAATTTGTTTATTTTTATTGCTACAGTTCTACTTTACCTATTATATTTTTTGTATAAATAAACCCCCCATTATATATAGCATTATTTATTTGGGGCATAAGTGCAGGGAGGTTGAGAAGCTTGGGTTTTATAAAGTGTTAATATTGGTCCTTTTTCAAATATGTCATTGCGATTAACTACGAGATCGCCACGTTGCGCACAGTCTTAATTAATGAATTACGGATGTGCTCCTCGCGATGACAGGTTGGAGGATGTCATTGCGAATTTGACAACGGGTTTTTTCGAAACGAACTTTTTTGTTAAAGAAAAGTTTGGCATGACATGATCGAAGTCTATTACGTGATAATTTATATGTAATTAGATCAAGCCAAAATAAAAAGTTCGTAATGTTTTAAATAATCAAATGTGGCAATCTCAGGAACAAGCAGATGATTAGAATAATAACAACATAACAAAAGCCTGACCTCATTTCCGTTAAAGTAATATTACTTCTCATACTTTGTCTGGATACAAAGTATACAAAAATCACGGCTAAATAAAGTTGACTAATAAGTTGGTTGCGGGTTTTTTTGTGCTTAAAAGCAACCCCTTCCCAACCTTCCCCTTAAAAAGGGGCAGGAATTGAATTTCTTCCCTCCTTGAGGGGGGAAGATTAAGATGGGGGGTGAGTAACAAAAGCCAGACCCAATATTGACAGAGAGGTGGGGGAGGTTGGAGTTTGATTACGGTGTTAATACCCCTGCTGCCGAATGTATGTCTTAATGTATAGAAATGCAACATCCCTTAAGTTAGCCCTTTTAAATGAGTTTAAAGAATCTGTACGTTTATAATTCTCACCCATTGGAGTTAAAAAAACATAATCTTGGTAACCTGTAACTAACTTTTGTTTTTTTAATCCAAAAGCCAGTTCATTACATACTGGAATATGTTTAATTCTTTTGGATTTACTATTTGTTGCATCTGTTGTTATCAGATTATTATTAAGATTAGTCCATTTCAAAGAAAGTATCTCCAATTTTCTCATTCCTGTGTAAATAGCAACCTTAACAATTAGCTTAATATGATTGGAACAATTTATAATGAGATTGTTTTCTTCTTCCAGAGAAAGTACTCTTGTTTTTTCATTCTAATAAACACCAAATATGATTAAATATTATTTATATATATTTATATATAGGTTTGAAAGATTATCTTCTATAACATATTCAAAATCAATCAGAATTATATATCAAAAGTTTGTTATTGTTTACACTATTGGTGAAAAATGAGGCTTTGTTGACAATATTTGTCGTATTTAATTCGCTTTAATATTTTGAAAAAAATATACATTAAGAAATTCATAATAATTAGAGGTAGTAATTCAAATGTTTGTTTGGCACTAATATTGCATATTCTAAGATTGCTATGAGTATATTAAAACAAAGGTTGAAACAGAAAAGATTTAAGATATTAAAAACTAGACTTTCCTTAGAGGATGTTTTATTTGTTTTTACAATTACAAGCTTAATATTTGTAGTAGCATTTATAGTGTAATAAGTTTATTCAACAGAAAATTACTCAGCTGGCTTTTCTAAAGTATAAAAAGTGCTTTTTTAACTGCACTTTTTATCTACAAGGCTTCCGTATACCTTTTCTCTATATTGTCTTTCCTTATCATAATCCCCAGTAAGATAGTTAACGTCTGAGAGTTTTTCGTATAATACCTTACTGACTATATTTTTACCCTTTTCGCTCAAGCTTCTTTCGTAGTATATTTTAGCGGCATTATAATCTTTCATGTAGAATGCTGCATCACCTCTTCTCTCAAGCCAAATAGAAGTTGGGGCAGCTAGTAGCTCTAAACGTTCGATCATCTTGTCAGCAAACTCAGCAGCTCCTTTGTTACGCTCTTGCCATAACAACACATAAAAATATTGCTCGGCAATCAATGCCTGTTCATAAAACTCCAACCAGTCATTAGGCATGTATTTTTTTATTATATTGAATAAATCCTTATCAATTTCTCCAGACCAAATTCTTTTTATTGTCTTG
>SMWS01000162.1 GCA_004356685.1 Deltaproteobacteria bacterium | reverse complement strand
TCGATCTTTGTTCTGCAAAACACAAGACCATAAAAATCTTTTTCTATGTCTATTATTCTGCTAAGAGCTTCAAATTTGTCACGACCAGGAACTTCAAAATAAATTTGATCTGTAAGATCTACTGTAATTTCTTCTTCAGTTTTAATAAGCTCATAATCCTTCATGTATTTACGAGCTACAGCCACTATTTCTCTGGGCATTGTGGCTGAAAATAGCAATGTGGTTCTTTCTTTATTGGTAGCTGAAAGGATTTCTTCTACATCATCTATAAAACCCATATTCAACATCTCATCAGCTTCATCCAAAACAACATAAGAAACTTCTTTTAATTTAAGTGTGCGTCTCTTGATATGGTCAATCACTCTTCCCGGAGTTCCAACTACCACTTCTACGCCTCTTTTAAGTCTCTTAAGCTGAAGGTCAATTGACTGCCCGCCGTAGATTGGAATTACCTGAATTTTTTTTCTGCCCTTAAGCGAATTTATTTCTTCAGATACTTGAATAGCCAACTCCCTGGTTGGTGTGAGAATAATTGCCTGCACTATCCTTGTATTCTCTTTAATTTTTTCTATTATAGGAATTCCAAATGCAGCTGTTTTGCCAGTGCCCGTCTGGGCTTGTCCAACAATATCTCTGTCTTCCTTTAGCAGCAAAGGAATTATTTTCTCCTGTATCGGAGTAGGCTCTTCAAAACCTTTTTTTCTCAGTGCAGCAAGTATGTTTTGCGATATACCAAGTTTCTTAAATTTTTCTAATTCATTCATATAACTTTACTATAAAAAGTTTATTGGGGGTTAGAATCTAAAGTTAACCTAAAGAATACTTTGACTGAGTTTTGAGCAGTAGTTTTCAAAACAGTATTATTTCTTTTCCCAGAACCCGTAAGGATACTTGACTAAATTGGAATTACTATACCTGAAGTCATCAGTTACTTCATTAGTTGTCCAATTAGGCAACTGCACTTTTTCATTCTCATCTTTCATTTCAACCTCGGCAACTATAAGTCCTTTGTTATCTCCCTCAAAAACATCAATTTCCCATATATGATTGGCATGTTTAATTTTATATCTGGTTTTTTCAATAACTAGCTTCTCGCAAAGTTTTTCTATAATTTCTTGCGCGTCTTTAAAAGGAATTTCGTATTCATACTCAGGTCTTGATATACCAACTTTCTGCCCTTTAATTGTTATATATCCTTTGTTACCTTTGAGACGAGCCCTGATTACCGTTTTATTTAAAGTAGGGAAATAACCCTGCTTTATAGTTTCTCCATCTTTTAGTTCACCAATTAATGACTCGTCGATTAAAAACTTTCTTTCGATTTCTCTGGGCATTATTAAATACTATTATAAATTAAGATGACTTATGTAATGTAAATCCAGCAAATATATTTTTATTTGATAAACATTAATACTATATAAAATTAAATAATATGACAGAGAAAAACAAAATTATAATTATTGGATGTGGTGTTTCAGGACTGACATGCGGAGTAAAATTATTGGAAAATGATTTTAAAGTTGAAATCATCGCCTCCAAACTTCCTCCCCACACAACTTCAAATATAGCCCCGGCATATTGGTATCCCTACAGAGTATATCCAGAAGAAAAGGTACTGAAATGGGGAGAAATTTCATTTGCAGAGTATACAAAATTGAGCAAACAGAACGGAACAGGCATTTCCTTTATGAAACTCTTTAAATTGTTTGATAAAAAAGTTCCTAAACCTTATTGGACTAAGCTTGTCAGAAATTTTCGCGAAGCTAAGCAGTCTGAGCTTCCAAAAAATTACAGCTACGGGTTTATAGTAGAAATACCGCAGATAGAAACGCCAGTTTATTTAAAATATCTGTATGATAGATTTATAGAATCCGGCGGAAAAATTACGAAGTTGGAAGAAGAACTAACCAGTCTCGAGCAATTGTATCCTGAAAATAAAATAATAATTAACTGCACAGGGCTTGGCTCTTATAAACTTTGCAGTGATAAAAATATGTTCCCTATTCGCGGCCAGCTGGTTAGAACCTCAAACCCGGGTATTGACTATATTTACAATGATGAAGAAGGACCACTTTCAATGACTTATATTGTTCCGAGAAGTAAGGATTGTATTCTTGGCGGAACTGCTCAGGAAAATAACTGGGATTTAGAAGTAGACTACAAAACTTCGGATAAAATAATATCAAACTCAAAAATATTGGCTCCAAAGTTAAAGGATGCAAAGATACTAGATCATAAGGTTGGACTCAGACCTGGAAGAACTGAAGTTAGGCTTGAAGCTGCAAAAGTCTCAAATAACTGCACAGTAATTCATAACTACGGACATGGAGGAGCTGGTTTTACGCTATCTTGGGGTTGTGCTGAAGATGTATTGAATCTGGTTAAAACAATAAACTAAAATAATTTAATATTTTAACTACCTTGGATAACCGTTGTTATCAATAATCCAATCCGAAAATGCAAAACCATATTGATGGTTAAACCCTGGCACAAAATGCCATCTATTTTTGTTATCAAAACGGACAGCCTTTTGCATCATAGTTAAATCAAGCTTCCAACTATTTTCATGCTTTTGAAAGAACCAAGGGGAGCATTGCTTTTGATTTATTGGGTAATGAATAACTGCGAGCAAATAAGTAGAGTCATATTTAGTTTCATCTGGAGTACAACTGTTATAGCTTGCAACTATATTATCCATTTGTGAAGGTGTTACTTTCCAGGTTTTCAACATCTGCCTGGATTTTTCTGTGAAGATAGGCAAATCAGGATTACTATTGTGTTCTTTCATTGCTTTGAAATAAAGATTTAACATTTCTTCAGGAGTTTTAGGGGTACTATAAAGATCCTGTGCCAGAGCAAAATTCGCAATTGAAAAAAACAGCAGCATCAAATTTGTGACTAAATATAAATAATTTGCTTTCATATAATTTTGACTTAGCATATTTCAATAATATAATTTTATTATATATAAAATTTATATATTTAGGAGACAATAAGTTAAATGCCTGTTTTTGAATATGTTTGTAAGTGTTGCGATAACAAGTTTGAAACTCTGGTAATGAGTTCTCAAGAAGAAATAAACTGTAATGACTGTGGCAGTGAAGATATTGAAAAACAGTTTTCTTCATTTGCCTCACATAACGACTCAGACTCAATTAGCTCTGACGCAAGTGATTTACCCTCTGGCGGTGGAGGTTGTTGCGGCGGCGGTTGTGCTTGTGGTTAGGTTTTATAATATAGTTTAGAATATAGCCAATTGGTTTTATTTTGTATTTCGAAAAAATTACAACCTCGAAATTCTTCCCTTATTCTTCCCTTTCTCGTTATTCTGAAAGAAAAGATAATTTCATTTTGTGAATTCCTATAAAATCTATGGGAATAGCAAGTTTCATACCTGCAGTCGCCTGAATAACAAAGGCCTCATTTAGTCTAAACAAGTAAATATCATTAATGAAAATTTCTGCCTTAATGCATTAATTTTTCTTTATCCAAAATAGATGGTATTTATTTAAAAAATTAACCGGAGATTAATTATA
Organism: Deltaproteobacteria bacterium; assembly: GCA_004356685.1. Taxonomy (GTDB): domain Bacteria; phylum Desulfobacterota_D; class UBA1144; order Nemesobacterales; family N074bin48; genus N074bin48. Next base: position 5,796 of record SMWS01000162.1, on the reverse strand, counting down.
TTGCCGAATACAAAAAAAATAGCAGTTATTTTCGGAGGAAAATCCGTTGAGCATGAAATATCAATCATTTCTGCTAAATCTATTTTAAACAACTTAGATAAAAAAAAGTTTAACCCTATCCCAATACTAATTGACAAAAAAGGTGTCTGGAGAAAAGCAACATTTAATAATTCAGAATTACTAGTTAATAAAAAATCTTATTTAACTCCTTTGATTACAGCAAACAAACCCGCTTTAATTGAAATAGGACCCAAACTAAAAGTAAAAAGAATTAATATTGACTGCGTATTCCCTATCCTTCATGGCACCTACGGAGAAGACGGCGCAATACAGGGTCTATTTGAGATAATGAATATTCCATACGTTGGAGCAAACGTCCACGGTTCAGCAATAGGGATGGACAAAATATCCATGAAATCCGTGCTAAAGGACTACGGAATACCCGTACTTGATTTCGTGGGTTTTGATAAAAGCGCATGGTTAAAAGATTCAAATAAAATTCTGACACAAATTAAAAATACGATTGGTTTTCCCAATTTCGTAAAATCTGCCAATTTGGGCTCTAGCATAGGAATCACAAAAGTGGATAAGAATAGTAATTTAAAAGCGGCTATAGAATACTCGCTTAGATTTTCCGATAGAATTTTAGTTGAAAAAGCCGTACTAAAACCAAAAGAAATCGAAGTAAGTGTTTTGGGAAATCATAACCCCAGGGCGTCTGTGCCTGGCGAGATAGTACCAAACAGAGATTTTTATGACTATGAAGCCAAATACTCTGATGATACGACTGAATTAATTGCTCCTGCAAATCTAAACAAAAAGATTACAAAGAAGTTGCAGGATTTGGCAGTCGATGTATTCAAGGCTTTGGATTGTTCGGGTATGGGAAGAATTGATTTTCTAGTAGAAAGAGAAAATCAGAAAATATATGTAAGTGAGATTAATACAATCCCTGGATTTACTCAGATAAGCATGTATCCAAAACTCTGGGAACTCTCATGCATAAAATATAAAAAACTTATTACAACACTTATTGAACTTGCTGTAGAAAAATATGAAGAAAAAAACAAACTAAATACAGACTATGAAATGAAATTAAAAGTTTAGCTTTTCTCTTCACCGCCTCTAAAAATCACAAGAAAAACAACACCGAAGACTATCATAAAACCACCTGCCAATTTTATTGCTGATGGCAGTTCATCAAAAATCGTAAACGAAAAAAGAATCACAAAAATTGACTCTAATGGCATAACGGCTGTTGATCTTGTAATTCCAAGAAGTTTTATTGATTGGAACTGGCTTGCCTTAGCTATATACGCCCCTGTAAGCCCGCCTAGAGCCATATAGACAAAATCAATTCCTTTGGGAAGCTCAAACTTGCCTAAAATTATTAGATAAGTAAAAACAACTATTGATACCCCTAGAGTTCTCAGATTTGCGACCGTTAGCATGTTTAAATTTGATGCAAATTTCTTTATTGAAAACGATAATACCGAATAAAAGAATGCTGCTGACAGGGCAGTTATTGTACCCAGAATCAGGTAACCTTCCCTTTGATAAGCCACAATCACTCCACCAATTATTGTAATAACAATTCCGACTGTTTCACCTTTATTCAGTTTTTCTTTTAAAAATATTATTCCCAAAAACAGGGTAAAAACGATTTGGGCTTTCATTAAGAAGGAAGTCAAAGGAAGGCCAATAGACCTTAGCGAATAAATCCAGAGCGCGGCTCCAATTGATGTAACAATTGAGCTTAATATAAATATGATCTTGTAGTTGCCAATATTTTTGATTTCATCCCTTTGAGTTTTAAAGAAAGGAAGAACAAAAAGAGAAAATAAAAATGCGCCGAAAAACCAATAGAATGTCACAACGTCGGGCCCCAGTTCTTTGTTTACAGCCTTGCCGCATACATAGGAAATAGCAGTAAAAAATGCGGTGCTAAGTAAAAAGAGGTAGCCGGTTATTGGAATTTTTTGAGCTTTATTATTCAAGATTACAAGATTTCATTTATTATCATTAGATTTCTTTTCTCCACAAAAGCGCAAGCAAAGAACCCGAAACATTATGCCAGACACTAAAAAGCGTTGAAGGCAGGGCTGCTAGCAAACTGAAATGAGTCTTTGAAAGCACTACTCCAAGCCCTGAATTCTACATTCCAACCTCGATTGCTACAGTCCTGGCCTTTTTTACGGTCCATTCCCAAAAGCCTTGCCGCAGTATAACCAATTGCAAGACCAAATGAATTATGCAAAACAATAATAAGTCCTAACCTTGTAATCGATTCCTTAGGAACTGTAACTATAACACCTACTATAAAAATGATTGTAATTGTTGAAACAGATGTGAGAAACTCTATTATGGATACTGTTTTATCTTTAATTATTTTTCTTATTGCAATTCCTATAGCAACCGGAGCTATCAAAATCTGGAGTGCAGATAAAAACAGTCCGAAGACCGGCACATAAATAATTTTATCTGCATACAAATATGTCATTAACGGAGTTAGCACTGGAGACAATAAAGTAGAAACATAAGTCAGGCTTAACCGATAAAGCAACATCGCCCTTTGCAAGATAAGCGATTACATTAGATGCTGCCCCACCCGGACATGTCCCTAACAGTATGACCCCTGCTGCAAGCTCGAGGCTTAGCCTAAATATTTTTGCAAGCAGGAAACCAAGCAGCAGCATTATAAAGAACTGTAGAGATGTGCCAAGGACTATTTCTTTGGGTCTGAGGATTACCTCTTTAATGTCAGAGAGCGTAAGTGTCATCCCCATTCTAAACATTATTACAATAAGCGCAGGCTTAATTAAAACCGTTAATTTGGAAAGTTCGGAGGGGAAACATTACGAATAAACAGAAAAAAGTATAATCCAGAGAGTAAAATACGTAGTGAGAAAATGGTTTATTCTATGTAGAGTTTTCAATATCCTTAAGAGCAGGAACCATCTAATTGTTTTTACTTTCTTCAGTTTGAGTCTCTACATCTACAGCAATCGCTATTCTGTTTAAATCCTGAGACTTTATGATATCCATTATTCTTACTACTCTTCCATGTTCTACTTCGCTGTCGGCTCTTATAATAACGAGTGATTTCTTATCTGCTTTTTCCTTTAGCATCGGGCCAAGCTGCTCTAAAGTTATTTTCTTATCATTTAAAAAAGTGAGGCCTTCTTTTGTTAAATTAACAGTTACCTGATCTGATCTTATGGTCTTTGCAGAACTTGCTGAAGGAAGTTTTATGTCTATCCCCCTCGAAGCGGCTGCAAAGTTAAGTGAAAGTGCAAAGAAAATAAGTAAGTTAAATACTATATCCACAACAGGGGTAAGATCGAGAGCTGACCCTACTCCTTTATTATTAATTTTTTTAGACCTGAAATTCATTATCTTTAATCTTCAGTCGGCGTAAGTGGAGGCGTAGACATTCCTTCTATTATTCTTCTACCCTCGTCTTCGAGCTCATTAACAAATTCCTCTGATCTTCCAATGAGATATTTATATGCAATGAATGCAGGAATTGCCACAACCAAACCAAACGCTGTTGTGTAAAGCGCCTCCGAAATACCTCCTGCAAGGCTTGCAGGATCAACAATGGTATTTTCGGAAATAACACTGAATATTTTAATCATCCCAGAAATCGTCCCCAAAAGTCCAAGGAGAGTGCTTGCATTGCTTATAGCTCCCAATCCTTCTATATGCCTGCCTAATTCTAAAGCCTCTCTCCTTCCAGCCCCTTCCATAGATTCTTTTATCTGTTCTTTCGACGAACCATTTTTTTGAAGAGCTACATATGCAATTCTGGCAATTGAAGAATTATTAAGACTTGCTAGGTTTAAGGCTTCAGAAAATTTATTCTTTGATAAATATAAATAAAGCCTTTCAAGAAAAAATCCGGGCAGTATTTTGTTTGTTCGCAGTATCCACATTTTTTGAAGAAAAATGGATAAGGCTACAATAGAACAAAGGAGTATCGGGTAGACAAAGATTCCTGCTTTTCTTATTGTTTCAATTATTTCTGAATTTAATTCACTCATAAATTAATAAGACGGGAAAAACAAAAATAGTATTCAAACTTTTTTACACTAAAACAAGTATAATCAAAAATCAACAACTTCCTCACCTTTTATTAAATCTTCAAATGATTCCCTTTGCTTTATAGTGAAATACTTGTCACCCTTTACAAAAACCTCTGCCACTCTTGGTCGTGAATTATAGTTGCATGACATTACAAATCCATAAGCCCCGGCGCTTTTAACTACAAGCAGATCATCTTTAGAAACACTCGGAAACTGCCTGTCTTTGGCTAAAAAATCACCAGATTCGCAAATTGGGCCCACTATATCAAATATATCTTTATTACTGTTATTTTGCTTTGCGGTCACAATTTCATGGTAAGAATCATAGAAAGCAGGTCTTATAAGATCGTTCATAGCGGCATCTATTATTATAAATTTCTTTTCTGTGCCAATTTTATTATATAAAACCCTGGTAAGCATTATGCCCCCATTACCAATTAAAGACCTGCCCGGCTCAAGCACTATTTTGTAAGGTTTACCATTTAATTCTTTTATTATAGCATTTGCAAATTTAGTTTTAGAAAGTGGTTGTTCATCATTTTCATACTTTATTCCAAGCCCCCCGCCGATGTCTATATATTGGATATTTAACCCTTCATTTAACAACCTGTCTGCAAGCTCAATGAGTTTTATAAGAGAATCTATAAACGGTGTTATTTCAAAAATCTGTGAGCCTATATGGGCATCTATTCCAACTACCTGCAACCCTTGTTTATTAACACAATCTTTATAAACCTCAAAAGCTTTATTTATCTCAATCCCAAATTTACTCTTTTTAAATCCTGTTGAAATGTAGGGATGGGTTTTTGGGTTTATGTTTGGATTTACCCTAAGCGATATCCTGGCTTTTTTCTCTATAGAGATTGCAATTTCATTTATAAATTCAAGCTCATCAACAGATTCCACATTAAAAAATAGTATCTCAGCCCGGGTCGCCGCAATAATTTCTTCTTTTGTTTTACCAACTCCTGAAAAAACTATTTTTTTAGGGTCGGCCCCTATTTTCAGAACCTTTTTAAGCTCTCCAACAGAGACTATATCAAAGCCACAATCAAGTGATGAAAAAACCTTTAAAATTGAAAGATTCGAATTTGCCTTTGCAGAGTAACAAATAATAGGCTCTATTTTAGAAAACGCCTCTTTATATTCATTGTAAGTATCTTCAATAAACTTATAACTGTACACATAACAGGGCGTTCCCACCTGATCTGCAATTTCACTTACAGGCACATCCTCTGCGTAAAATTCACCGTTTTTATAAGAAAACATCCGTATATACCTCAAAAAACTTTAACTAATTAAAAAATAGACCTAATAATATCTCTTAAAAAATAGAAATTGCAATTCAGTATAATATTTTTGTCATGTCGAATGGATATGAGACATCAAGATTCTTCGTTTCACGTGATATGACAATTTTCTTGTTATTACATAATACCGCATCAGGGGATTTATTATCTAAACCCAATGAGTATTATCGGAATTGGTTGGACAATAAAAAACAAAAGGAGGTAATGTGTCACTAACGTACTGAGTTTATCGAAGTGCGTGTTTTGTAGCCAGTCATTCCGTGATGTCTCCCCGATAAAAACTTTCGAGGACAGGTGCAGACGGAATCCAGTGTTTCTAAATATGGATACCTGATACAACCATTCAGGTATGACGACCATATAAAAGGGGGAGTTTCCCTTTTATTCTTTAAAGAGATGGG
>SMWS01000161.1 GCA_004356685.1 Deltaproteobacteria bacterium | reverse complement strand
ATATAGAGTTAAATCATACAAAACTATAGCTTCAAGTAATTTTCGATTGAAAGAGAGAATGAAGAAAAGCACAAAGATTAAAAGCGAATATGCAAAGTTAAAGAAGATATGCAGTCAAGAGGAGATTTGACCCCTTATTATATTCTTATTATAAATCTAGTTGGAGATAGAATTTTGTTAATGCAAAAAATAAATTATACTATTAGCACGCCTTTTTTTTGAAAGGAGAACTTAATTAGTGTTTCAGTTAATCAAATTTTCAGCTCTGCTATTTTACTTCTTATTTTTTTCGGTTTACTTATATTCTGAAACTAACAGCGTCGATTCTGAAATGAATTTGCAGACTGTGAAAAAGATCACTCCTCTACAAGCTCATGATTTAATCGAAAAACTCAAATATGATCCTGACTTTGTTATTCTTGACCTTAGAACTCCCGAAGAATACAAAAAAGAACATATCGAAAATGCGAAGAATCTTAACTACTATTCAAAAACTTTTAAAAATGAATTAAATAAATTAGAAAAAGACAAAACATATGTTATCCACTGTCGATCAGGTGGAAGGAGTGGAAAAACGGCTCCTATAATGAAAGAGTTAGGATTTAATGAAGTTTATGATATGGGTGGAATTACACAATGGAAAGAGCAAGGATTTAAGACCGTAAAATAGTGATTATCTAAATCAAATATAAAAACTATTCAATCTCTATTTTTATAAACTCGTCTCCCTCTGGTATCCTAAAATAATTACCGTCCTTACATGTAAGCTCGAAGTAACCGCTATAAATTCCTTGCTTGTCTGTTTCACCTTCTTTCCAGTCATGTCTTCCTATACCCGCTACCCCATGCTCCAGATTTACATCAGATCTAAGAACCTCTTCTCTTTCTTTTAATAAAATAAATATTGCTTTGGCTTGGCTTATATCAATGGGCAGCAAATTATGCATATTAACAAGCCTGAATTCTATAGGATGGTGAGTATCACCCTTATTGATATTAAATTCTCTTTGAACCTCTGTCCTTAGCTTCATCTAATAGATATTGTATCAAATTAATCAGTAAAATTAACAATATTTTTTATTACTTTTTCTCATCCAACTCCTCAAAACATTCTTTAGCCAGCCTAAGACCAGTGAGAGCAGCTGGAAACCCTGCGTAAACCAGGGTCTGCATAATAACTTCGGTAACCTCTTCTCTGTTACAACCACAATTTAGAGCGCCCTTTATATGCACTTTTAATTGTGTAGGTGCAGTGCCCAGTGCCGTAAGAGCGGCGACAGCTGTAATTTCTCTAGCCCTCATATCAAGCCCGGGTCTGGAAGAAATCTCTCCAAACACAAATTCCATAAGATAGTTCACCATATCAGGAGCAATATCATTTAAGCTTGCAACAGTCCTGTCTGCAGCTCCTGGTGAAATTTCGTTTAGCTTATCCCATCCCTTTTGATACTTTTCCGAATTCATTTCCTGGCTCCTTTTAAAAAAAATATTGTATATGATATATAATAAATACTGATTGATAAATTATAATAATACTAAGGGGGAGTATATAATGATTATTTTAATTGCTGAATTTAAGACCAAACCTGAAACAAGAGAAAAAATGATAGAAATTTCAGAGCCCTTGGTAGCGCTATCAAATAGGGAGGAAGGATGCATAACTTATGATTTTCTACAAAATCCATTCGATACAAATTCTTTTAAGTTTGTCGAAAGGTGGCGAAGTCAAAAAGACCTAGACCTGCATTTTGAAAAAGCTTATTTCAAAGACTTTACCGATAAATTCCCGGAACTTTTACAAGAAGTAGAAACTTTAAACATCTATTATGTTAGTGAAGAAAATATGGTTGCTTAGAATATTTTACTAGTATGAACAATAGGAATAACTAAAATTAGAAGTTGTTTATGATTAGATTCTATAATTATTAAAATGTCCGACTACATTCTGCTAGCCTTAAACAAAACCTATTTACAAACCCTAAACAAGTCATATATTAAATTATATGTCCTGTTTATTTTACAAATCACTTTTAAAATCCAAGATGCTAATAGCTATTATTCCACGAATCTCTATGATCTATAAGTATTTTCCATTTTTATTTCTCTTTTTTCTGCCTCTAAACAGCTCCTATGCAATAAATCCATATGAAAATATTACATTTTATCAGCTTGATAATGGCATGCAAGTTGTTCTTGCGCCAAGCGATAAGGCTCAAAACTTTAAAATAAAAGTAAAGGTAAAAGTAGGTCGGTCGGTTGAAAATATAAATAATCTTGGTGTCAGTCACCTTTTGGAGCATTTGCTTTTCAGAGACGGAAGATTTGAAGAAGGACAAACATATCTTCAACTAATTAAAGAAAATGGTGGATCTATTAATGGATACACATCATATTACGAAACCGGCTATCATGCAAAAATTCCATACAAAAAAAGCGATTGGCTTGTTAAACAATTTTCTAAAATGCTGTTTAATAGAGATATTAAGCATAAAGATATACAAAGAGCTAAATCATCCGTTGAATTAGAAATTGGTGAACCTGGATGGCTTTCAGAAAAACTTAATAGAGATATCTTTGGTTCTTATAGTCTTCGATATTTCCCAGAACCAGGATTTTTCGAATCTGAGTTTGGTATTAAAAGACAATACTACACCGATGATGAACAAAGATTATCAAATAGAAAACTTACTTATGATGAGTTGATCAAATTATATAAAGATTATTATTACCCATCAAACATGATTCTATTTGTTTCTGGCAATTTTAATCCTAACAATATGATTTCGTTAATAAAAACTGAATTTGGCAAGTACAAAAAGAGAACCGGTAAAACTGTAGATGATGACATAAAACCCATACCCAACAATAAACCATACTTAAGAGTTGAGCAGTTCCCATTCTTCTCTCCTTATATAAATATCGGAACTAAATATGATAATCTAACACCACAAGAGATATACATTCTGTACTCATATCTTGATTATCTTTCACATCGACTGATGAAAGAACTTAGGAATAAAAAAGGCGAAACCTACAGTGCCCATGTATCAGTATTAGATAGATTTAATTCTGGATATGGAACAGTTTCATTTGAGACAACCCATGATGCTTTCAATACTAATATTAACTATGTCAAGTCTTTAATAGAAAACGAAACACGTAAAAATAAGTTTCAAGATGATGCAATTAAAGAGGCTTTAAAATTAACTCGAGAGCAGCGTATTGAACTTGCTGAATTAGACGCCGATTCAATGATGCGACATGCAAACAAATATCATACATTTAGAGATAAATATAATACTACAATTTCACCTTATGAAGCTATATATACGATCAGTTATTCAGAATATAAAGAGGGTCTAAAAAAAATATTCAATCCTGATAATTCTTATGTTTCAGTCTGGATGCCCTATAAATTTCATAAACTCGAACCATACATTTTATACTTAACGTTCCTAGTCTTATCAATAATAGTTGTAAAAAAAATGTATAGTAGAACATTTGATGAAACTCGCGTGGCATGGGTTAGAGAAACAGCTCACAGCCCACTGATGATTATAGAAATAATAACTTTTCTTATAATCTCGATGTTTTTATATAGTTTGATTATATCTCCTTTAGACAGATATATTATACCGTCTAGTTTTTATAATTCTCTAACATTATTTCCTTATTATCTATATAATTTTTTTACAATATTTATTTACTTATTAATTTTCATGGGGCTTTTAGCACTATTTCCCAAAAAAATTATAGTAGAAAATGATAACCTTATCATAAAAAGTATAGCTCTATACCTAAGAAAGTTTAAGAAGGAATCTATTCACTCTATTGATACTATTTCTTTGTTTCGATTATTAATTTCTCCGAAAATATGGTTCAACATGAAGTTTAGATATTATAATTCTGATTGGAAAATATGGAGAAAAGGCTTACTTGTAAAAACTAAGATGGGAAAAACTTATTACATAGGAATTAAAGATGCAGACGAAACTAAATCACAATTGAACACCTTACTCTTGGAAAATAATTAATAGCTCCAAAATAATTCTCTAAAACTCTTGCAAGAAGTAGAAACTTTAAACATCTATTATGTTAGTGAATAAAATATGGTTGCTTAGAATATTTTAATTGTTCTATACATTTGCCGATTATGAAAACAACTAAGGACTCTCAAGATTTGGTAGTTATTGAGCACAAACCAGGCTTGTTTGAGTATGTATTAAGTATTGCTTCAATCTTTTTAATCTATACCTTCTTTGAAATTCTATTACTCACACCTGTAGACAAGAAGAATTTATTAGGAGCAGCGTTTGGGTGTATCTTTATAATATCAGCCTTAGCGCTCTTCTATGAACAAATTGAATTCAAATTCAATCCTATTTCGCGGCAGTTGTCCTGGAAAAGGAATAGATTTTATAAAAAGACAGAGGGCATGTTATTTTTTCATAATATAACAAACGTAGTGATTCAAACTTACTCCAAAAAAAATAGCTCCCTAAGCAGAGTAGTGCTGAAGACCGATTAAGGAGGATTTACCATTAACAATTTCGTATATTGGAAATCATGGATGCGGAAAAGTAACGGACAAACTTCACTCTCTTCTTGAATTTGAATCAAGGGATTTAGTTATGGACAGCGTATTTGAAATGGTAAGTAAAGGAAAAAAATCGAAGCTATTAAACTGCTGCGAAACGAAAAGGGAATTTCACTGACAGAAGCCAAAAACATTGTAGATGATTTAACAAAGACGAACTAAATTTGAGGTTTGGTATTATATTTTGAAGAAATTGTCTATAAAAACTGGGATTCAATAGTCTATCTAGATTTCTTAAATGAGATTTTACAATTGACAATATGCATAATTTATGCATATTGATGCATATGAGAACAACATTGAATATAGATGATGACCTTTTGGAAAAAGCCTCAAAGTTAACCGGTATAAAAGAAAAAACTTCTATTGTAAGAGAAGGTCTTAAAGCCCTGATACGCATGGAAACTGGAAAACGCCTGGCAAAATTGGGCGGTACCGAAAAACAAATAGAAGATATTCCAAGAAAAAGAACTTCCCAATGATTTTAGCAGACACTTCTGTTTGGATAGATCACTTTAGAAGTTCCAATTTACATTTTTCTGATCTTTTAGAAAACGACCGAATAATATGCCACGAGTTTGTAATTGGCGAGCTTGCTTGTGGAAACATGAAAAACAGAAAAGAGATATTGGGATTATTAAATAACCTCAAAAGTCTTGAAACTGCTTCTTTTGAAGAGACTTTATATTTTATTGATGAAAATAGACTTATCGGAAAGGGATTAGGATGGGTAGATGTAAACCTATTAGCTTCTTCAATACTTAACAATTGTGTGTTGTGGACTAAGGATACGAGGTTGTCTAAAGCTGCCGATAAACTTAAAGTCAGCTACAAATATGTT
>SMWS01000017.1 GCA_004356685.1 Deltaproteobacteria bacterium | reverse complement strand
CTTTAAGCCCACTACCTGTAATAGGTGTTCCTATTAAATCTTCAAATTCAATAGACGGCTGGGACTCTGTTCTTTCAATTTTACAAATGCCGGCAGGCGTGCCTGTGGCTACAGTTGCACTGAATGGTGCCAAGAATGCCGGGATTTTAGCGGCAGAGATTGTAGCATCCAGTAATTCAAGACTGCAGGACAAGATTGTAGAATTTAAGAAAGATCTCGTAAGGGATGTTGAAACAAAATACAAGCGCATTGAAAAATTGGGATATAAAGAATATTTATCAAAATATAAAAAGTAAACTGTTTTGTGTTAACAAAATCTGACCTGTTTAAATTTCTAGTTTATTTCTCCTTCTTTTGTTTTCTATCAATTGTATGTACTGAGGCGCGGGTTAAAAGTGCTTGAGAAAAGCTGGCATGAGTATTTAAAAAGCACTCCGTCAGTCCACTCTTTTAATAAAAATTAATCATCTATTTTCATAATTCATATCAAACTTATCGGTTTTCTTAAAAGATAGTCTTGAAATTTACAAATCCATACATATATTTTCAGAGAATTTTATATCAAATTATCCAACTAGGAGTTAATTATGGCTGAAGTAAGCACAAGCAAGTATGAATTCCAGGCTGAAGTAAAACAGATTTTAGACATTGTAGTACATTCTTTGTATAAAGATAAAGATATATTTGTAAGAGAGATTGTTTCAAACGCATCCGATGCGCTTGAAAAATTAAGGCATATAAAACTTACAGAAAAAGATGTATTCGACGATAATCTCGATTTAGAAATTGAAATTACGACTGACGATAAAGCAAATACAATAACCATAAAAGATTTTGGTCTGGGAATGACTGAAGATGAACTTATAGAAAATCTCGGAACTATTGCCCATTCAGGCTCTAAAGCTTTCTTAGAGGCAGTAAAAAAAGGGCAAAACATCGACAGTAATCTTATTGGACAGTTTGGTGTAGGTTTTTATAGCACATTTATGGTGGCTAAAAAAGTGGAGGTCTTTACACATTATTGGAAAAATGATGCTAAACATCTCCGTTGGGTAAGCGATGGATCAGGAAGCTATGAAATATCTGAAGAGGAAGGTCAAAGAAGAGGCTGCAAAGTTGTTATCCACTTAAAAGACGAAGATAAGGAGTTTGCTCAGCCTGAAAAAATTAAAGGCATTCTAACCCGATACTCAAGCTTTGTTCAATTTCCTATAAAGTTAAATGGCGAGCAGGTAAACAAAGTCCAGGCTATCTGGATGAGAAACAAAAATGAGATAAAAGAAGAAGAATATACTGAATTTTATAAATTCCAGGCAAATGCATTCGATGAACCAAGATATACCCTTCATTTTAGCGCCGATGCTCCACTTGCAATTAACTCCTTATTATTTGTGCCACAGGAAAATACCGAGAGGTTTGGCCTGGGCAGGGTTGAGCCCGGAGTAAGCCTATACTGCAGGAAAGTCCTAATTGATTCAAAACCTGATGGACTGATTCCCGATTGGCTTCGGTTCCTCAAAGGCGTAGTCGATAGTGATGATTTGCCTTTGAATATCTCACGCGAATCGATGCAGGATACTTCTTTAATTCACAAGCTCAATAAAGCTATAACCAACCGTTTTTTGAAATATTTGGAAGAAAAAGCAAAGAAAGAAACAGAAAAATATGAAGAGTTTTATAAGATGTTCGGGGTTTATCTTAAAGAAGGAATTGCTACGGATTTCACTAACCGGGAGCAGCTTGCAAAACTTATAAGATACGAATCTTCTCATACAGAAGCTGGCAAATTAACTTCTCTTACCGATTATGTCTCCAGAATGGGGCAGGATCAAAAAGAAATATATTACCTTTTTGGCCCGAGCAGAGATGTAATTGAAAACAGCCCGCAGATGGAAGCATTTAAGGCCAACAAACTGGAAGTCCTTTATCTTTTAGAACCGGTAGACGAATTTGTGATGAACAATATAGGCAAATTTGATGATAAAGATTTAGTATCTGCAGACAGTTCGGAAGCTAAGCTCGATGATATTAAGAAAGAAAAAGACAAAGACGGTCTTAAAAGTAAAGAGGCAAAAGACCTGTGTAAATGGATAAGTGATGAGCTTGGAGACAGGGTAAAAGAAGTAAGCATAAGTAAAAGACTTGTAGACAGTCCTGTTATAGCCTTAAACGCCGATAAAATCATGACGCCGAGTATGCGCAAAATTATGAAGTCAATTCATAAAGAAATTGGTGAATCGAAAAATGAAATTAACCTCGAAATAAATCCGAATCATAATCTAATAAAAAATCTTAATACCTTGAAAGATTCCGACAAGGATTTAGCAAAACTGGTTGTTGAACAGCTATATGACAATGCGCTTGTTGCCGCTGGTTTTATTGAAGACCCAAGATCGATGGTGAACAGGGTTTATGAATTATTGGAGAGAGTGAGTACTGCATGATTCTGGATTGAAATCTTTAATAGTATTTACTAATTCCTCAGAGTATTGCTGTACAGAAAATAAAATATCAGACTGGGTCCATTCTTCCCAAGACACAACACCATAAGATTTTTTTAAGTAGATAACAATTTCCTTTTTATTATTATGACTCTCGATAAGAGTGGACTCGTTTAGTAAATCCAAGGTTTTAATAGAAATTCTAAGGTCATCTTTATCATTAATAGTACTTTTCAATACTTCATTAACCTTAAAAACTATAAGATTATAATCGAAGTTCACTGAGTAAAGCTTTTTATCATAAAATTCTTCAATAGTTCCTGAAGCTACTAAATCCGAATTTGAAATTAAATTTTCTTGTGAAGTTAAACATGTTGTATTTGTAGTTGGTCTTAGTTGCAGTAAATTAAAATTGCTAGTAATTAGTAACAGACCTATAATCAGATTCATAAACTCTTACAATTATCCCCAACTGCCCATGTATTTATTGTCAAAAGGGCATTTGCCGGAGGTAATATGCTGTTCAAACTCATCACGGAATTTTGTTATGATTGACTCAATAGGCATAGCACAACCATCGGCAAGAGCACAAATGGTTGTCCCTCTCATCTGAGAACAAGCATCCAGCAAGATATCTATGTATTCCATAGATCCATTGCCGGCTTCAATTTTCGAAAGCATCATTTCAAGCCACCATGTACCCTCTCTGCACTGAACACACTGACCGCAAGATTCATCCCTGTAAAAATGGGCAAGATTCTGCGCAACCCTAACCATACATGTTTCATCATCCATAACGGTTACTCCGGCGGTCCCTAGCATCGAACCCACCTCGGCAAGAGAATCAAAATCCATCGGTATATAAATTTCACTTACATCGAGTATCGCCGAAGAAGACCCTCCTGGAGACATGGCTTTTATCTTTCTTCCGTTTGGAATTCCCCCGCCATACTCCTCAATTAACTGCCCAATCGGAATACCAAGGGGAAGTTCATAAAGCCCCGGCTTGTTTACCTTGCCGCTTAGTCCATAAATTTTGGTGCCCGTGTTTTTGGGTTGACCAATCTCCAAAAACCATTCGGCGCCATTGTTAATAATATGAGGGACAAACGCCAGGGTCTCTACATTATTTATGATAGTAGGACAACCAAAAAGTCCAATCTGAGCAGGAAACGGAGGTTTTGGCCTTGGCTCACCATTCTTGCCCTCTATGGATTCAAGAAGAGCTGTTTCTTCTCCACATATATAAGCGCCTGCACCCTTAAAAAGAACTATATCAATATCAAATCCAGAGTTATAGATATTTTCACCCAAATATGCCTTTTTATATGCTTCGTTTATTGCTTCAGTAATTATTTTTGCAGCATACGGCATCTCCCCTCGGATATAAATGTATGCCTTATGAGAGCCAATGGCATAACAGGCTATCGCTATTCCCTCCAGCATCTGGTGGGGATCCTGCTCCATTATTTCTCTGTCTTTAAAACTTCCGGGTTCACTCTCATCAGCATTACAACATAGATAAACCGGCTTTTTCGAATCCCTTGGTATAAATCCCCATTTAATTCCCGTAGGAAATCCTGCGCCCCCCCTGCCCCGCAGTCCTGACCTCTTTATAGTTTCAATTATTTCTTCAGGCTGCAGTTTGAGAGCTTTATCCAGAGCTTTATAACCCCCGGAAGAAACGTAAGACTCTAAAGTATGTGAATTTTCTCTCTCGGTGTAATTTCTTATAATTTTTAGTTCCGGCATTAAACCTGTTTCCTTTAGTTATAAAATGAGAAGTTATTATATATTGATAAATTGCGATTCCAATAAATAAATTTTAAAAATATATCCATATTGAGTTACTATTTTTGATCACAATTAATATCTTGTTATACCTATAGTTTTAGCAACCCCGTATTGACTTTTATGGTCATTAATATATTTATTTACGTTTAAATCATATCAATTTTCCACTTTTAAACAATTGAATAACGACTTTGATATAATAATAGTAGGGGGAGGACCAAGCGGATTATCAGCTGCATCTTTTCTATCAGATAAAGGATACAATGTAGCACTATTTGATAGCAGCAAAGTAATAGGAGAGGATGTTGTCTGCTCGGGGGTTATAAGTAATGATATTTTCACAAGGTATGATCTTCCTAAAAGCTCTATAGTTGCAAAACTGCAGGATGTCGAGTTAGTATCACCTTGTGGCAGTTATATCGAATACTCTCATCCCCAGCAATCTGTATCTGTAGTTGATAGGCACAAATTCGACTATGAATTATTTAATATAGCCAGCAAAAAAGGAGCTTCAATTTTTTGTGGATCCATCGTTAGATCAATAAATATTAATGAGCAGCATGTTGATATTGAAGTACTGGTTGGTGAAGAAATAAAGAACTTTAAATCTAAAATTGTAGTTCTTGCAACTGGCGTAAGATTTAACCTTCATTCAAAACTTGGTTTTGGAAGGCCAAAAAAAATAATAAAGGCAATCCAGGTAGAGATTAATGAAATATTAAATGATAAATTGAAGCTTTTCTGGGGAAGTAAATATTCTGACGGCTTTTTTGGATGGTCAATTCCACTCGATGATGGTAGAACAAGGGTAGGAGTTATGACTGAGGGCAATTCTAAAGAAGGTATAAACAATCTACTTTGCGAACTAAACTATGATTTAGAAAAAAATAACAGATGTATTAATTATAAACAAAGGGGTATATCATTTGGCTCCATATCAAAAAGCTACTCAAAAAGAGCTATAGCTATTGGTGAATCCGCAGGGCTTGTTAAGACTACAACCGGCGGAGGAATTTTTTACGGGATACTCAGCGCCGAAATAGCATCTGATGTTATAGACAAATGTTTTAGCACCAATGATTTTTCTGATAATACCCTTTGCGAATACGAATCTGGCTGGAAAAAAGTTATTGGTAATGAAATAAAGTATGGCCAGTATTTCCACAATTTCTTCTCTAAGCTTAGCGATGATTCTATTGATGAACTTTTTGAAGCAGTAGGCAAGGACGGGATACTCGATTATATTTCGAGAAGAGGAAATTTCGACTGGCATAGCAGTGCCGTAGTAAAAATCCTAAGAAGTCCCAATATTAGAAGAGTCTTACTAAATGGTTTTATGAGTACTAAGCTAAGACTGGCAATTTAGTATATTTTGTCAGTTTTCTAACTTATCTACGATAAATTTTGAAAAAGCCATCGAAGTAGTAAACCCCGGCGATATAGCATTTAATATATGGATGGAATCGCCGTCCTTTAAAACTACATAATCCATAACGAGTTTTTTAGTTGGCCAGTGCACAAGCTGTGGTCGTATACCAACTTTATTACTATTTTCCAAATCACCGGGTTTTAGTTTTGGCACAAGAGTTTTTGCCTCTTTATAAAAATAATGATTAAGATATTTTTTTGCTTCATTTAGAGCTGCATTTCTAAATGAAGTATTCAGTAGAATTAATATGCCGTCTCTAAATAGAATTTTAAGTGTTTCTTTGTCCAGCTTTTCCCACATACCATAATTTTCCCGACTAAGCGCAGGAATTGCAGTTGGACCGGCGTAAACTGTCCCATCCACACTCCTTGTAAAATGAACCCCCAGAAACGTGTTATCTAAATCAGGAACAGGGTATATATTGCCATTTACAAGTTTTGATGATTCTTTTTTTAGTTTTTTATACGTTCCTTTAAAAGGAATAATATTATATTGGTCTGCAATTCCAAAGACCTGGGCTATCTTTTCTGCATAAGCCCCTGCTGCATTAACTATTTTTTTAAATTTAATTTCTCCATAATTTGTAACTACCTTACTGTTTCCGATCAGACCCTTAAATGAAGTGCCTAACTTGATCGTTACCTTCCCGGATGATTTTAGTTTATCTACCAGATGCTCAAGAATTTGCAGTGGACTTACTACAGAAGTGTCAGGACAAAAGAGAGCTTTTTCAAAAGTGAAGGCGTTTGGTTCTATTTCGGCTAGCTGTTTTTCATCGATAATTTTTGCCACAGCCCCTGCATGATCTGCTCTTTTTTTTAGTTCATATAAATTTTCTAATCTTTTTTCATCAGCAGCTACAATAACTTTGCCAATGTTTTTTATAGGAAGATTGTTTTCTATACAGTACTCTTTCATTAGGCGATTTCCTTCAACGCAAAACCGTGCTTTAAGAGAGCCAGCAGAGTAATACACACCTGAATGTAACACTCCGCTGTTCCTTCCGCTTGCGTGAGAACCTATACGACTTTCCTTATCTATAATTATGATATTTTCAAAATTCCTCTCAGCAAGCTCCCTTGCAATAGTAAGCCCGGTAATGCCACAACCAATAATAAGAATATCGCAGTTAAGATTTTTCATATTTTATGCACAGAGATTATATTTCATATTTAATGAGTTGCATAATACTATAGAAACTTCAAATCTTTAATATTATTAATATTTAGTAAGTGATAGATTAACATTGCGTTTGACCAGCACACTAAGTTATGCTACATTATTAGTTCTATCCAAGGGGTTTAGTCAATAATAATCAATAAGGTAATATAATTATGCTTAAAATCGGAGAGAACGGAGTATATCCTGCTCACGGGGTTGTTGAGGTTGTG